>JAGRAB010000042.1 GCA_020435085.1 Bdellovibrionales bacterium
GTTCAACAGCGTGACTGCCAATAAATCCAGAACCACCGGTGACACAAACTTTTCGACCGTTAAAGAAGTGTTGAGTATCGGGGTGAAAATCTTCTTTTTTAACAAGACTTTTATACTCAGCCATTAAAAAAACCTTTTACAACTTTTGTGACATATTGGACCTGGTCATCTGATAACCCAGGGTTTGCCCCCCAATAAATGCCGCAGTCCATGATTTTATCAGCACCATCAAGACTTCCGCTCACGCGATGCTCAAAGTGTTGAAAAGCTGGCTGGCGAGCCATATTGCCACAAATGATATGACGAGTTTCAATGCCAGCATCATCAAGTGCATTTTTAAACCGATTACGGATTTCAGTATTTTTACAAATGGCAGAGTATCCAAAAAAGACGGGTGAGGCTTTTTGAGTCGAAGTATTTGGAAGAATATCTCCAGACTGAATGAGAGAAAAAAATTCTTTGTTCCAATGCTCGGCAATTTGGACGCGTCTTTCATTAAACTTTTGTAATTTTTCAATTTGAATTAACCCAATGGCGGCATTGATTTCTGTGGGGCGAACATTAAAGCCTGTATTAATAAATAAAAAGCGCGGGTCAAACTCAGAATATTGGGCTTCGACTTTTTCTTTATTTTTTAAATGACGTGTCCAACCATGGGCCCGCATAGACCTCAAAAGCTCGGCAAAATCATCATCAGGAGTGACGATCATTCCTCCCTCGATGGTGGTAATGTGATGAGAGAAAAAGAAGCTGTAAGTGCCAGCAATGCCGGTTGTTCCTAAAAATGTACCGTCCCATTTTCCACCAAGGGACTCACAGGTGTCTTCCATCAACCAAAGCTGATTGGTTGCAGCGATATCATTCAACCGATCCATATCGCAAGAGTTTCCCAAAACATGAACAGCACAAATACCAACAGTTTTAGCAGAGATCGCTTTTTCAACAGCTTCAGGCTTCATTTGCAAAGTCAAAGGATCGGAGTCAACCAAAACGGGAATAGCACCAGCTTGAATAATAGGCCAGATTGTTGTGGACCAAGTCACGGCAGGGACGATCACTTCTGAGCCTGGAGTCATGCGTCTTTGCCCAGAGGGAAGAGAAAGCGTAGGATTGGCAAGGGCAAAAAATGCTAAAAGATTGGCTGAGGAGCCGGAGTTCACAAAAACGGCATTTCGCACATTCAACTTCTTAGCAAAGACCTCTTCAAACTCTAAACACTTAGGCCCAAAACTCATTTGACCAGACTCAACAACATCGTAGATGGCCTTTTTTTCTTCTTCGAGAATCGTATTTTCATAGAGAGGTATTTGCATTTTAAATTGTCCTTGAATAAAAGATCAATATAGGTGAGTTAGAGTCTCAAATGCAACGGGAGGGAGAAGCTCTTTGACGCAGAGGGGTCTTTGAATGAGTTCCCTTTTGATAAACTAAACTGATAAAGTTAGATATTATTTTCTTTCAAGCAAATACCTGGCATAGAAATTAATGCGCCGTGCCTCTGTATTCAACGGTTGGTGCTTAAATTTCGCTATTATTAACAGACTTGACTGTAAAGTGCTTACCGCAGAGTATAGGTTAAAATATGCACTAATTAAACTAAATAAGATGGGATATTACAATGAAAATTTTGATGTTAAACCCTCCCTTTTTACCTAAATTTTCCAGATTTTCCAGAAGTCCTGCGGTAACAAAAAGTGGAACATTATATTATCCTATTTGGCATGGGTATGCGACAGGGTGGTTAGAAAAGCACGGTGAAGATGTTAAGTTGGTCGATGCTGTCGCAGACAATTTAAGCAGAGAAGATTGTGTTAAAATAGTAAAAGATTATCAGCCTGATATGGTAGTTACTTATACATCAACTCCCAGTATTTATAATGATGTAGAGGTCGCCGCCCTACTTAAAGAAACCCGACCAGAAGCACTTGCTGTTCTCAGCGGTACTCACGCGACGTCTCTTCCAGAAGAAACCTTGCGTTTAAATAGCAATATTGATGTTATTGCTCGAAAAGAGTATGACGAAACCTTGGTTCAACTTGCGAAAAAATTAAAAGAAGGTCCACTAACTTCAGATATTTTAGCTATGATTGATGGCATTGCTTTTCTTGATAAACAAGGGCAATTTGTTCAAACAAAAGATCGCGCAAATTTAGAAGACTTGGATGCTTTCCCATTTCTAGCAGATGTATTTAAAAGACATTTAACAATTGAAAATTATTTTTATGCTCATTGCAGATATCCAATTATGTCTATTTTCACGAGCCGTGGTTGCTATGCAAAGTGTAACTTTTGTGTGTACCCGGATCAGATGTTTGGTCGAGTTCATCGTCAGCGAAGCCCACAAAACATAGTGGATGAATTTCTTTATATTCAAAAAGAACTCCCTCAGGTGAAAGAGGTTCTGATTGATGATGATACTTTCTCAGTACGTCCTGCTCATACTCAGGAATTCAGTGAGCTAATGGTAAAGCACAATGTGAAGGTTCCATGGACAGCTGAGTGTCGGGCAAATTTGACCAAGAATACAATGGAGGCCATGAAAAAAGCTGGGTGTCGGCTTATCGTGGTTGGATTTGAAAGTGCCGATGATCAAGTCCTTAAAAACATGCTTAAGGGAATGACATTTAACAGAATGAAAAAATTCGTCGATGAGGCCAGAGAAGCAAATATTCTTGTTCATGCTTGTTTTATGGCTGGAAATATTGGCGAAACCAAAGAAACTTTGGAAAAATCTCTTGCTTTTGCTAAGGAAGTGAACGCCGATACCTGCCAGTTTTTTCCAATGATGGTGTATCCAGGCACAGGAGCTTACAATTGGGCCAAAGAAAATGGTTATTTAAGGTCAACGAATTTTAGAGATTGGCTGGATAAAGATGGTCTACACAACTGTGTTATTGACCTGCCAGGATTAACTGGTGAAGAGCTTGTGGCATTTTGTGACAGGGCTCGAAGAGAGTACTATTTAAGTCCAAAATTTTTGAGCTATAAACTAAAGTACGTACTTAAGAATCCAAAAGAGATCAAAAAGACGGCTATGGCAGCAAGAACTTTTGCCAAGCATTTGTTCTTCCCAACGCCTCAAAAGTCTTCTTCAACATCGATGCCTTCTCAACCAACTTCTTGATTGAGGTATTGGTAGTTTTTATTCTAGAAATGTTTTTTGAGACCTTAGTTATCAGCTAAGGTCTTTTATGTATTGAAGCCAACGTTGTTTATGTTTTTCTAGCGTATATTCTTTGCTAAATTTCTTAAACCCCATGGCTCCCATTTCTGGAATTTTCTGTGGGTTAGTTGCTATTTTTCGTATTTGGCGAGCGAGCTCATTTTCGTTTCCTTTTTCAAAAAGAAGACCATTGATATTATGATCAATGAGAGCTGGAATACCGCCGCATCGAGACCCTATTACTGGAACTGAAACAGAAAAAGCCTCGAGAGTTGCTAGTGAAAATGCCTCTTCCAAAGAGGGGACTATAAGAACATCTATAGACTCACTAATTGTTTGTTGAACATTGTCACTCCAGCCTCTAAATTTTACCACATCTTCGACACCAAGTTGTTGAGAAACAGATTTGAGTTTTGGTAGTTCGATGCCCTCTCCAATGATATGACACTTGAGATTTAAATCTTTGAGCTGACTCAGGGCTTTGATGAGAACAAGATGACCTTTTTCCCAAGTGCAACGGCCGACAATGCCGATGGTTAGATTGTTGATACTTGATTTTTTGGCATGAGAGTAAAAGGGAATTCCATTGGGGATCACTTTTATTTTTTCAAAAGATTGACCAATTTTCTTTTCAGTATCCTGTTTTAAATATTCAGAGACAGCAACTACGGAATAGGCTCGCCAAAGAATAAATTTATATAGCCATTTGTAGGCCCACCTAACAAGATGTGGAGATTTTTGGCTAAAAATAACATTGTGAAATGTACAGCAAAGTTTAGAAGATGTAAGAGAACTCGCCAGGGCAAACCAAAGGGATGCATTTCCAAGATGGGAGCAGTATAAGTCAAACTTTTGAGAGCGCGTTAGTTTTGAGATAAAAATAATTTTACCCAATAGGGAGGGAGGTAAAATAAAAAGATGTGCGTCAGGATGATTTGACTGAATTACTTTAACCAAAGACCCTTCTGGAACAACAATAGTCACATCAAAGTCATTGCTGTTGAGTATTTCAATAATGTTCAGAAAAATACGTTGAGCTCCTCCCATATTTGAAGCTCCTATTGACAAAAGAATTTTTAATTGTCTAGACTTTCCCATGTTTCTCCGATAGTTGACCCAGCATACACATAGTTCTCCCAGAGGTGCAAATGAACTCAAGTCCAAAATACTCCGGAAAGGATGTTGCGATGGTGATCCCAACGAAGGATCGGCCTGAAAAAGTTCGTGAGTTTCTCGCCAGTGTGGCCGCTCAAAATGTAAGACCTGGATTAATAGTTTTCGTAGACTCTGGTGAGTCCATAGAGCCCATTATTAGTTTGTTTACAGATCAATTGAATATCAAATATTATGTGGCCAATCAAAAGGGACAAATTCCTCAAAGAAACCAAGGCATAGCCACTTTGACTTCTGATACACCTTTGGTGGCATTTTTTGATGATGACATAGTACTAGAGGCTGGTGCTATAAGAGCCATGATCAGTTATCTTAATGAGTTGCCCGAAAATACGGCAGGCGTAGGGTTTAACATCATTAACATGGAAGGGTTAAAAAGTAACTTTCTGCTGGAAATATTAGGAATAACCTGTACGAAGCCTGGTCATGTTTTAAGAAGTGGGGCTAATACACCGATCACTTCAATTGATAAAAATATCGAAAGTCACTGGCTCTGCGGAGGAGCGACTGTTTGGAAATTGGAGATAGTGAATCAATTTAATCATAGGGAGTTTTCTACCAGATGGGCGAGCTGTGAGGATTTAATTTTCAGTTATCCTATAGGCAAAAAATATCCACTTTTTGTTTGTGCTGACGCCAAAGTGAGGCATGAACATGTTTATGATCACACAGGAAATCAAAAATTTTACTTTTACGGAAAAACGGAGACTCTGTGGCGACTTTACTTTGTCATGTCCAATCCTGAACTTTCGATTTTTTCATTTCTAAAGATGATTTTAGCATTGAGTGTAGCCAGATTTATTCTGGGAGTAGCAAAATTTCGCACGAAACATTTCCAGTTTGCTTTAGGGCAAATTAAGGGTCTTTATTTGGGGTTTTTGGTGATTTTCAAATTTAAAAGTTGGACCGATGTTTTGGGTGAAGCATGAGTTCTTGCCGACTATGTTTCTCTGAAGAAACAGAAACTCGCAGATATCCTGGTCAAAATGAACTTGGGTTTGATGAAATTGTTGTTTGTAGAAATTGTGGGTTTGGCTGGGCGGAGCCGTTGAAATCGCAAGAAGAATTAGATCAGTTTTACTCAAAAGGTGCGTATTGGGAGAGCTCTCAAGCCTCAAAAGAACTTGTGAATCACTATATGAACCAGTCACGAAAGAGGCTAAAAAAAGTTCTTCCGTTTGTTTCTAAAGATCGAACTATCGAGATTTTGGATTATGGAGCTGGCCATGGATGTATTGCCGACCAATGCGCCCAAGTCCTTCCAAACACTAACTATTCTTTTTTTGAGCCCGATCCAGTGATGGCTCGAAATATTATGGATAAACACTTGTCTATTAATGTGAGTCAAATTAACCAGGTTGAAGACTCAAAATATGATGTTATATTTCTCAACCACGTTCTAGAGCACGTGGCAGACCCTATTAACTTTCTTAAGCAGAAGATAAAGGGACTTAAGGCAGGAGGTGTTTTATATGTAGAGACGCCGCGTCATGACTTTTTGTTTAAGGACAACGTCTTCCCTCATACTTTATTTTTTAATGAGAAAAGCTTTCAAAAAATTGCTGAACAATTGGACTTATATGTTTTGAACGTGAAGTCTTTTGGAAGTGCTCTGAGCTTTAAAAAAGCAAATTATTTGGAAAAGGTTTTAAGAAAGCTTCTTACGTCTCTCTATAAATTGGCAATTTTGATGAAGTTCACAAAGTTGTCGTTTTTTGTAAACTCACTTTTGTTTCGCTACGACCACCCCTCGGATAGGATTTGGGTTATGGGTCTCATGAGAAGAGAGCGTGATAGTTTGAAGCATTGACATAGAATGGCTTTGACATTCTTTTGAGCTTGAAGTTAGGAAAAAATATCTACCCAATAGACTCTAATACTGGAGTGTGATAATTTTCAGTCCAAAACTCATGCTTACGTAAAGGCCTTTAGAAATATGAAACTAGAAAATATTAAAACTCGAATCTTTGCAGATGGTGCTTCAATTTCAGATATTCTTGATTTAAATAAGCTTCCTCATATCAGTGGATTTACAACAAATCCAACCTTAATGAAAAAAGCAGGGGTTGAAGACTATACGGCTTTTGCTAAAGAAGTTTTAAGCCATATTAAAGATAAACCGGTTTCTTTTGAAGTCTTTGCTGATGACTTTGATGAAATGTATTCACAAGCCATGCTAATTAATGGATGGGCTGAAAATGTGTATGTAAAAATTCCTGTGATGAATACAAAAAAACAACACTCTTATCAACTTATTCAGAGGCTCTCAAATGAAGGAGTGAAGCTTAATGTCACCGCTGTTTTTACCCTTGAGCAAGTACAACAGATCAAAGAAGCTCTCATGAACTCTAAAGGTGCTGTTGTTTCTATTTTTGCAGGTCGTATTGCTGATACTGGGGTGGATCCGATGCCTATTATGATCCAAGCTAAGAAAATGCTAAAGGATAACCCCAACGTTGAGTTGCTTTGGGCCTCTCCCAGAGAACTCCTGAATATCATTCAAGCTAATGAAGTTGGTTGTGACATTATTACGGCAACTCCTGACGTCTTAAAAAAACTTTCGTCTTTAGAAAAAGATCTTGAACAGTTTTCTCACGAGACTGTAGAGATGTTTTACAACGATGCTTGTTCTGCTGGGTTTAGCCTTTAGGAACATCAGTAGTAGTAAGATTTCAAACGGCACAAAGAGACTTAATAGATCGCCGCGTCAATTTGGTGGATTTGGATTTTGTGATTCCAGTTAAAAGATTTAACAACAAGATCTTTAAGGTGTAGTATGGCGTGGTTTTTAAGCTAGGGAAGCGGGTTTTGGCCTATTGGTATCCCAAAAAATACTGGAGTTGAACCATCATAAAAGTTGGAATTATAGGCTATGGCTATATGGGTGAAATTAGGCATCGAGTAGTAAATGCTCATCCTGAGCTTGAACTTAAAGTTATTTGTGAAACAGATCCGACGAAGCTAACGGCCAATCAACCATTTCAAGTTGTAAGAGAACCTGAAGAAGTTTTGAAGTCTGATGTGGATCTCATTTTTGTCTGCACACCCAATAATCATATTCCCGCTCTCAGTATTGAAGCTATGAAACTTGGAAAACATGTTTTTGCAGAAAAACCTCCAGGTCGGTGTTTGCAAGACATTGAGTTTATGCGCCAACAAGAAGAACTAAGCCCAAAGTGTAAACTCATGTTTGGATTCAACCATAGGTATCATCCTGGAATACTAAAAGCTAAAGATCTTATTTCGACAGGTCGTTTTGGGAAAACTCTTTGGGTTCGAGGGATCTATGGAAAGTCCGGTGGTAAGAATTTCCGCGGCTCTTGGCGCAATAACAAGGATATTTCTGGTGGCGGAATTCTTCTCGATCAAGGAATTCATATGTTGGATCTTTTTAATTACTTCTGCGATGATTTTGAAGAGGTGAAGTGTTTTGCGAGCAACAAATATTGGGGATTTGACTTAGAAGATAATGCTTTCGTAATTCTGAATAATAAAAATGGACAAAGTGGAATGCTTCACTCATCAGCAACTCTTTGGAAGCATAAATTCAAATTGGAAATTGGACTGGAAAAGGGCTATATGAACATTGAGGGCTTACTTTCTAAAACCGCAAGTTACGGTCGTGAAACACTGACTGTAGGTCGACAGCAGTTTGAAGACGAAGCTTACGCCGTTGGAAATCCCTCAGAAGAGATTACGTATTTTGACCGAGATCTTTCTTGGGAAATAGAAGTTCAAAATATTGTAGATTGTATTAAAAACAACACGCCTGTTATGGAAAGTTCTTCTGTGGATGCATTTAAAGCAATGAATATTGTAGAAAAAGCTTATAAGGACAGTGGTCTTATTACTGAGGGAGAGAAGTAAATGGAATTCACAGTAATTTCTCAAGACCTTAAAGTCGAGGATGTAAAACCTGAAGAAAGCATGCAGAATTATACTCATCTTGTTGAATCAGACATGAAAGAGTTTTTTTCTTCTCATACTTCTTGGCAAGAAAGAGAGTGTCCGGCTTGCGGTACAAAACAAGAACTCTCTTCATTTAAGAAAATGGATGTTCCATATAAACGATGTGTAAACTGCTACACTGTGTACGCCTCAAAAACCCCTACTCAAGATGAAATTAATCAGTTTTATCAAAAAGGGAAATCTAGAAAGTATTGGGCTGAAAATTTGTGGCAAAATACTGAAAAGGCTCGTATTGATAAAGTCATTGATCCCATTATTGATTGGATAGATAATTTTACAGTTTCTAAATTTGAGCTTCAAAATATTCAATTTGCAGAAGTAGGATCAATTCATTCAGGTTTACTGGATCGTTGGAGCTCATTGGGGCGAAAGACAATGGCAGTCGCACCACTCTATTCAACGTATATTCAAAATAACTCAAAAATTGAGAGTTATAGTTACCAAGAGGTTAGAGAATTTAATGTTTTACATTTACCAAATACATTAGATCGGTCGAAAAGTCCGCTCGAAATCTTGAATTGGTGTCATGGGCACATGACGAGTGATGGTTTGTGTTTTTTGACAGCTATTTTATCAACAGGCTTGGATTCACTCATTTTAGATGAAAAATTGGAAACTTTAGTTCCTCCTGATCGATTGAATTGTTTTTCATATGAAGGTTTAGAGGAGCTAGTTGAAAGAGCTGGGTTTGAAATTATAGAATATAGCACTCCGGGGGAGTTGGATTTAGATAACATCCGTCGAAGTTTGAACACTTTGCCAGAGAGTGGTTTAAAAACATTTTTCAATTATATTTTTGAAAAGAGAAACGATCAGAATTTATTAGTTGATTTTAAAAAGTTCTTACAAATGAATCGATTGAGTTCAAGA
>JAGRAB010000043.1 GCA_020435085.1 Bdellovibrionales bacterium
TCGGAAATTTAACCGTGTACCTTTTCTTACTTACAACTTTTAGAAAGCGATCCATTCACTCGTCTTCCAGAGTCTAAGAGGTAGTCGATTTCATTGTAGGTCAAAGTCATAGGGGTAATTTCACATTCCACAGGTTCTCCATGTGAAATTTTATTCTCAAAATCTTGAATAGTTGAATGATAGCTGTTTCGACCTAAATTCCAAAGTTGATAAAAATCAGAATGAAACTCAAAAAGAATATTTGAGAAATAAGGTCTATCAATTTGAAGTAAATTTTCAATATGTCCGTACTCAGCTGAATAAGACCAGTTAAAGGAGCCGGTAAGAAGTGTTTTGTCATCGATAATGATGTATTTTGAATGCATTTGCTTAGAGAGGTAAGCCCCTTTATCGACATGATAGTACTTGATTCGGACTTCAACATTGTCCTTTCCTATATAAGCATTTCTATTTAAGAGCAATGCAAAGTCTTGGCTTGTTGAGCAATCACTATTGTACTCATTGAGACATGTTCGCATCAGGGCGTGTTTTCTGCGCTCAGGGTAATCATAGCTTTGCATGGAGACAACAATTTGCACTTTTACGCCTCTTCGAGCGGCTCTTAAAATAGCATTATAAACAGGTCGGAGTTTAATTCGCGTGGTTGCAATTTCAATTTTACTTTGAGAAGCATCAATAGCGGCAACAATTTTTCGAGTCAGGGTATATCCTTCTTCGTCAGGTTTTTTTTCAAAGTTACCATTAACAATATTGTAGTTATTTGTATTAAAATAGGCAGAGATCCCTTGGGTTGGTGAAATACGAGAGAAAAAATTCTCTTCATGGGAATATGTAAATGCTTGCCCATATTCTTGAGAGTTTTCCCAGAGAAGCTCATATTCTTTTAAATACTGCCAAGCAATAGAATATTGGTTGGGTAAAAATAAGATATTTTCACTATAAAAATTTTGAGAACCTAGAGACCAATTTGCAGAACCTGTGACAAGAAGAGGCGTGTTTGAGTACCCATCGATCACAGCAAACTTGTGATGCATTTTTTGGGATCTTCCAAGAATTTTTGCATCGATACCGAGCCCTTCAAAAAAGTGGAGTTTTTCTTCATTGGCAGTTGTTCCATCATATCCCTCAAAAAGCAGTCGCACTTTGAGAGTGCGGTTCTTCATTCGGGCTTGCGTTGAGGGAAGGGCCAGCCAGGCCACAACAGGATTATTTGTTGTCATGTCAATATTGTAGAGGGCGAGATCAATAGTGCTTTTTGCTTTTTCCAATTCTTTTACAATTGTATTGAGAGAGTCATCGTATGGGTGAAAAACTACTTCTGCAGCAAAGACTTGCCCTTGTGCTGTCACTAGAATAGCGAAAAGAATAGAAATGAAAACTCTCATGGTCCCTCCCTTGAAATGCCATGGAATTGCTCAAAGTAGGGGCACCATACCTCAAAGAGGGGTTTTTATGCAATGCACATAAATGCAAATACTATTCATTGTATGAATGATGGGAAGCGGTAAAGAAGAACGGGCCTAGTTTTCTCGAATACGAACATCGCCGTCACCAGAGGAGACTTGAAGGTCAAGGTCAGCGGCTTCTTTGGAGTTAGAAAAAGAATTAGTCACGTATCCGTTTCCAGTACTTGTCTTTGCAGAAACTTTAGAATTTTCAGGGAGCATAATAAGTACATCACCTTTCCCAGCATCCGCCACAACGCGGCCTTGTCCTTTTTGTTGCAGAGTTAACTCAATATCTCCATAACCTGTTTTGATTTGAGTTTTCTCGGCCCAGCCTTTGAATTGAATATCTCCAGATGCTGTCAGGGCCGATAATGACTTGAGCTCTGATTGTACGCGAATTTTTCCACTTCCCACTTTAACATCAAGATCCCCACGGGTTCCAACAACATCAACATTGCCGTTACCGGCACGTAAAATCACTTTCATGCTTTGCGGAATGGAAACAATCAAGTCGACACGGCACTCATTGTCCATAACCCAACCCTGATCATTAATTTCAATATGAAAGGCGTCTTTTGCCTTAGGATCAATATTGAGTAAGCAGCGAGCTCCCCACTTTTTTTTACTTGCGACAATAGAAATTTTATTACTTGTACTAGGAGCAATATGAACATCTCCAAAAGAATTATGAATAAGAATAGTTTTCTGGTTTCCAGCCGTATAATTGAGAATTTCATTATTTCCAAAAGCAAGAGGAGAAATAATAAGAAGGAGTAGGATTTGACAGAGACGATAAAGCATAAAAACTCCTTTAATGTTAATCTGTACGAGAGACATTTTTTAAAACAGCCTCTGTATATCAGACTAGCAAGGGTAAAGAGGCGGTTCAAATTTCTTAAAGGCTAGGGCTGGACTTTTGCCGAGGATGACGACGCACTTTGATGTTTTCTTATAAGACGTGAATCAAATAAGTCAGTAAGCCCCTCTGTTTTTTGCGGAAGCTGTCCTGTGGATGAAATCCAAGTTTCAGGTGTTTCCATACATAAAAAGAGATTCCAAGCGGTGGACCTATTTTTAAATGCATTGACTAAAAATGAAAACATTTCTTTTCGAAGAGACTGTTCATAGCGAAGCTTTCCATCATTGCTGGGAAACATTTCTGCAGATGTAACAAGACTGTTCATTCCAAATCTTTCACGCATCATATGACGTTGTTCTGGCTGAAATCGAAGGGCTCCTACAGAAATGTAAGGCATATCATGAGGAGAAAATCGCTCAGTGAGATCATGAACAAGTTCAAGATAAGAATTTTTCCAATCAGGGTGCCAAATCATTGGATCAATATGAAAGGCAATTCGAAATCCTCGGGCTTTACATTTTTCTGCGGCATTCAGGCGATCTTTTAAATTTGCGGTTCCATGCTCTTCGCGTTCAATGATGTATTGAGGATTAATAGACCAACTCACAACTACATTTCCTCCATGCTCTTGTTGAAGGAATTGATCTACGGCTGCTGATTTTGTTTTAAACTCTAAACTCCAATGAGGGTAATCTTTAAAAAAATGAATTAAATCATGAGAGTAAAGAGTGAGAGGATCAAGGCTTAAAGAGTCAACAGTTTCACCAGTCCCTACACGAAGGGGTTGATCTTTAAGGCTTGGGGCAAAGCTCTCGAGTTCTTTAAGGGCGTCCTCTAAGTTAGAATAGAGAGTGAGTGTAGGTGTATTGATAAAACTTTGTAGATAACAATAGGAGCAGTTCATATTACATTGAAGCCCCCAGTTGAGGACAAAGTAATTACAGCAACTCAAACCAGGTCGTGCTCCAGGACATCGTTTAAAAAACTGACCTTTAAAAGGTGTGACAAAAATATTTTTTTTCGAACGATCAAACTCTTTCGCTGTGAGAGCTCCTTTGCTAGAGGAGAAAGGAGCCTCATTCACCCAGGTGATTTTTTCTTGAGGAAAATGTTTTATAAGTCTTTGAGCCAAAGGTGATTGGCGTGAAATTTCATCAATATAAAGGTGGTCAAAAGAGGAGACCAATGTATTTATGGCCATAGCTCCTCTTTTTGCATATTCAAATTAACCTGTGAGAGTAATTTCAATTTTTTTTCAAAATCATCAAAACTAGATAGCTCCATTTCTAACTTGAGCTTTGTGGAGTCACCTTTTCGAATCCATTGAGGTTTTACATGAGATGGCCACGAAAAATTCGCGAGTTCTTTTTTTTGAAAGGTGAGTTTTTCTGAAGAGAGGGGAAAGCGAATTCGTTTTAATTCGACTTCAATAGCATCAAGGGAGTTTATTGTAAAAATTTGAAGAACTTCATCTTTTTTATTCATAAGAAGAAGCTCACCAATAACTTCAAAAAGTTGGACTCCTCGGCTTTTGCTGATGCCATAGGGGAGGAGCTTTTCGATAAGAAAGTTAAAGTCGTTGAGGCTTGAAAAGGCATTGAGGATCTCTAAGTCTCGAGCCCTTAATTTTTTTTCATTGCACCATTGAAGAATCTTGGGGCTAACAAGCTGGAGCTTTTCAAAAAATTGAATAAGGCGTTGTGAAAACTTAAGACCATAGGGCTCTAGCCATTCTTGTAGATGTGAGCGGGTTTCGGGGTGTTTGGAGAAGATAGCGAATGTCTGAGAAAGTTCGATGAGGCTGAGTGTTGGATAGAGCTGGTGAAAGAGCGGAATAAGATCTCCATTGAGAATTAGGGCAGAGCCTTCTTTACGATCAAATCCTGCTAAAAGTTGGTTTTGCCAGCCGTAAGCGGGAAGGCTTTTGGGCCATGGTTTTTCAGGCTCAAAATAAAAATCTTTTTTTAGACTTGAAAGTGGGACAAATTCCATGACGTGTTGGGTAACATGCCCATATAGGATTGTCCACTTTTGACTGTTTTTCAGTGGCGGTTGACGGACGGTGGGGCTCTTGCTCATAATACTTTATGGCTGAATGGAGAAATCGGGCAGAAATTACAGCAGATGTGGTATTTTTTAAATACGCCTCAGATCAATTAGAGGGAGATGCTCGTGAAGTCTTTATCTGGGATCTCGATAAGACTTATTTAGATACAAAATTTGAAACTTTGAAGGGCTTGTACCAAACGGCTTTGGAAAAGGCCTTTCAAAAAAGAAATGTTCCTGGGACAGCTGCCTTAGTCAGAGCTTTGCGAAACTCATGGCAAGAGAGGCATACAGGTCGTGCTGATTTTCCTATTTATTTTGTGACAGCATCCTTTCCTCAAATGGAGAAGAAAATTCACGAAAAGCTCAACCTGGATGGTATTTACCCCTATGGGATTTTTTTTAAAGATAATCTGAAAAACTTAAGACCTAGAAGACTATGGCGAT
>JAGRAB010000044.1 GCA_020435085.1 Bdellovibrionales bacterium
TATCCGCAATTAAGGGGGCCAGTTTGAATATAATACCAATTTAAAACACAAAAATTCCGTAATCTTCAAGATGGAGTTTAATTTGAGCTTTTGAAACTTTATCTTCAGTGATGAGGTGGATAAATAAAATCCAGTAACCAGGTTTATCAAAAAATAAATTATTTACATACCTTAAGTGAGAAGTGTCTTTAGGAATTCCAATATCAGGTGATGGTGTCCATCGATCTTCAAAAAAATTATAAACGGTGATTTCCAGTTTAGGTAAAAGAGCAATAGGTTGAAGAGTTTCTTTTTCATAAAAGAGAAGTTCAAAGTTATTGGCAACAAAAGTAAGTGGGGGGTCAGGCCAGTTGACATAAGCACAAATACCGAGCTCTTTAAAGTCAAGGTGACATTTAACAGAATCTTGTGCCCGTAAGTTTTTTGTAGGGAATATTGTAAAAATCAAAAAGAAAATGGTTTTCTGCAGAGTCAGCATTTTTTATTCTTTGATTTCGTTAAGAGACCAATCATAATTTGTGTATTCAATCTTAAAAGTATTGAGGTCTATTTTGGGATCCAATTTGCTAAAAAAAGGTTTTATAAACTTAGGTATAGTCATGCCATTTTTTTCAAAATCTTCTTTAAACCATTTAAAAATTTTTGATAAATAAAGCGTTTTATCTTTTATATCGACTCGATTTCGTGAGCTATCATTGAGAAATAAACGGGCTTGTTCATCAAGTTGCTTCTCTAAAGCTTCGGCGGTATAGGCCTCATCTCTTAAGGCAGGGCAGCCAATGCTGGCACAATTGACAGCAAAATGAACGCGAGGCTCGGAAAATTCTTTTCTTAAAATATCGTGTTCAATATGGTCGAGATGTACTTTTTTACCAAAGAGAGAAATAAATTCTTTTTTCCACGGGCTAGAAAAAAAACTACCAATATCTTTAATAGACTTAACGGGATAGTGGTCAATGAGAAGCTTTAGAGTAAAGGCATTATAAGCATTAATATAAAATGCCATTTTTTGATTTTTTGACCAAGTTTGAAGGGTTTCTCGTTTTATCTCGGAGAGAGAATGAAGATACTCATTGAGCCCTTGGGCGTTTTCTTTCAATGCTTTATAGTTGACTTCACTTTTATGATCTTTTGTAACGACAAAGTTTTTAAGAACGTCTGTAAATAGAGCATGGGTATGGTCGAAAGCTTCTGCTTTATCTGTAGGACTGCCTTTATCGGCTCCAAAAGAGGAGTAAGGCATGCCTAGAGAAAATAAACAGAAAAAAATCATGATACGCATATGTAAGGTCTCCCATCCCGACTCGGGTCTCTTTTGGCTTTCAAGCATCGCATATGAAATTAAAAAAACAAGAAAAAACAAGTACATATATGGATCTTGCAAGGCTTTTTCTGAAGGTTTATGAATTCTGAGATAAGCAGTGGTTTTTAAAAGAAAATCCTGTTATTTTCACAGCCGAGTTTTTAGGAAATAAGCATGAAAATTGTTGAGTACAGTCATAAAAGTGAAACAAGCTCCGTGGGCGGATCGGTGCGTCAGCTTCCAGATATAACCACAGGGTTAAAATCACAAATTTTGGGCACCCTCGATTGGGTCGGAATGGAGTCTATTGAGTTACCAGTCATGGTTGAATTTGAGGGAAAGAAATTTTTCTTGAATGCAATGGCGGATTGCTTTGTCTCTTTAGATGATCCCAAAGCTAAAGGCATTCATATGTCTCGGCTTTATGGGGTTCTTATGAATCATTTTATATCAGGCCAATCACTCTCTCAAAAGTCGCTTGAAGACGTTGTTCAACAGTTGTCGGTCTCTCAGCTGGACATCTCTCGGTCGGCGCGTTTGAAGTTAAAGTTGGATTGGCCAGTGATAAAAACATCATTAAAAAGCCAATTACCAGGGTTTCGTCACTATCCATTAGAGATTGACTGTATCCAAACTCCTGAAACAACAGAGATCAAGTTGGCTTTTCGAGTCACATATTCGAGTACTTGTCCCTGTTCTGCGGCGTTATCTCGTCAATTGAATAGTGAAAACTTTATGAAGCAATTTTCTCATAAAGAAACTGTGAGTCCTTTTGATATTTCTCAATGGATGCAATCTCAAGAATCTGTTGTGGCAACACCTCATGCACAAAGGAGTGTGGCTGAGGTTCAGTTGAAAACTTCCAATTTTGACCATTTTGGTCGATGGATTCAATTGGCAGAAACCGCTTTGGGGACACCCGTGCAAACCGCTGTAAAAAGGGAAGATGAACAAGAATTTGCAAGATTGAATGCAGAGAATCTTATGTTTTGTGAAGATGCGGCTCGAAAATTACAAAATGCATTGAGTAATGATAATAGCATTGATGATTTTTGGATCAAGGTCAGCCATGAAGAGAGTCTCCATCCTCACAATGCCGTTGCCTATACATCAAAATCCCAACCGTCTAATTGAAAATAATTATCATTTTTATTGACCTCAAGAAATGCTTCCTCTAGATATACCTCTATGGAAACAAAGGCTATCCCAACCCTGATGCCAGGGCATTTTACGCACATTGAAGAAGAACTGATCGAGAGGGACCCTCTTGATAGACAAAGTTTTAAACGCATCATTCGAGATATGGGGCTTAAGGTGACCGGGCAGCGAATGGCTATTTTAGAATCCCTGTCGACAGGTCGTACGCATGTGACAGCACAAGAGGTCTATGAAGAGATATTTAAGAAGCACCCAGAGATGGGGTTTGCGACGGTCTATCGATTTTTAAGAAAATTGACAGAACAAGGTTTTGCCACGGAAGTTCGTATGGGAGGCCTGCCAGCTCGTTATGAGTTAAAGTCCAAACGACACCACGATCATTTGACTTGCATTCGTTGCGGAAAAATTGTGGAATTTGAGAATTCTCAGATCGAAAAGCTACAAGAAACTGTTGCCAATGAACATGGTTTTCGACTGACAGATCACCTTTTGGAACTTTACGGAGTATGTCAGGATTGCCAATAACAGAAAAAGCTTCAGGATCAGCCGGCTCAAAAAAGAGATCGTCACAAAAAGTCTCGACTTCAAAAAGTAAAAGTGGTGATGGGGTTTTTGTTCATGGAGCCCGTGAACATAATTTAAAAAATATTTCGACATTCATTCCAAGAAATAAAATTACAGTGATTACAGGCCTCAGCGGGAGCGGAAAATCCTCTTTAGCATTTGATACCATTTATGCTGAAGGCCAGCGTCGATATGTTGAGAGTCTCTCTGCGTATGCTCGTAATTTTTTAGAACAAATGAAAAAACCAGATGTCGATGCTATCGTTGGGTTATCTCCAGCCATTGCCATTGATCAAAAATCAATAAGCACAAACCCCCGATCTACGGTGGGGACAGTTACAGAAATTTATGATTATTTGAGACTGCTCTATGCTCGGGTAGGGGTTCCATATTGTCCAGATCACCATTTACCAGTGACAAGTCAAAGCCCAGAGCAAATTATTTCTGATATTAAAACTTTAAAAGCTGGAACAAAATTTTTTATTTTTGCACCAATGGTGAAAGGAAAAAAAGGAGAGTTTCTTGCTGAGTTTCAAAAATGGGTAAAAAAAGGGTTCGCAAAAGCTAAAGTGGATGGTGAGTGGGTTGAATTGGCGCAGGCAAAAAAACTGGCAAAACACAAAACTCATGATATCGATTTATTGATTGATCGCCTGGTGATGAAAGAAGATATCGATATTCGCCTTAAAGAAAGCGTGAATCTTGCGATTACAATGTCGCAGGGGCAAGTGGCTATTGCAGAAATGGGAAAAGAGCCAAAAACTTACTCGATTCATTCGTCATGTCCTGAGTGTGGAATGAGCTTTCCAGAACTCGAACCACGACTTTTTAGTTTTAATAACCCCCGTGGAGCCTGTGAAACTTGTCACGGTTTGGGAAGTGTTGAACTGACAGAAGACCTTGTTGTAGACAGTGATGAAGAGGTGATCGTTGACGATTATGCCATTGAGGTTTGCCCTGATTGTAAAGGAACACGATTACGTAAAGAGGCAAGAAATGTCTTTTTAGATGGATATACAATCACGGAATTGGCAATTCAGCCAGCAAATCAATTGTTTCATTTTTTAGATACATTAAAACTTGATGAGAGACGTCAGCTGATAGGTGAAAAAATTCTTAAACAAATTCAAGGACGACTGAGTTATTTATCGCGAGTGGGGTGTGGTTATTTATCATTAGATCGTCCTACGCGAACTCTGAGTGGTGGTGAGGCTCAAAGAATTCGTTTAGCTTCACAAGTGGGTTCAGCTCTTGTGGGAATTTTATATGTCCTTGATGAACCAAGTATTGGGTTGCATCCACGCGATCACGCGCGTCTCTTGACAATTCTTGAAGAAATTCGAGATCGTGGAAATACAATTTTAATGGTGGAGCACGATGAAGATACAATGAGAGGAGCCGATCATCTGATTGACCTGGGCCCTCGTGCGGGTCGCCTGGGTGGAGAGTTGCTTGCCGAAGGAACTCCTCAAGAAGTCGCTCAAAACTCGAAAAGCCTCACAGGGAGCTATTTATCTGGAAAAATAAAAATTCCTGTTCCGAAGAGTCGACGGTCAGGAAATGGCGATGTCTTAATTGTAAAAGGAGCGCGAGGAAATAATCTCAAAAATGTGGATTTAAAAATTCCATTGGGTACTTTTTGTGGTGTCACAGGGGTGAGTGGCAGTGGTAAAAGTACTCTTGTTGTAGATACACTTTATCGCATTCTTGCCGAAAAAATGAATCGATCGACTCTCGTACCTGCTGAGTACAAAGAAATACAAGGGCTAGACAAAATTGATAAAGTGATTGAAATCAATCAAAAACCAATTGGCAGAACTCCGCGATCTGTGCCTTCTACCTATGTGCAAGTTTTTCCAATGATCCGAGATTTGTATGCCTCACTCCCCGAAGCAAAAATGCGAGGGTTTAAACCAGGACATTTTTCTTTTAATGTCAAAGGTGGACGGTGCGAAGCTTGTCAAGGCAATGGAATGATTCGAGTGGAAATGCATTTTCTATCGGATGTGTTTGTTCAATGTGAAACATGTATGGGACGGCGATATTCTCGGGAGATTTTAAATATTCGGTTCAAAGAGAAGTCGATTGCTGATGTCTTAGAAATGACTGTAGAAGAAGCAACAGAGTTTTTTCAAAATCAACCGAGAATTCATAAGAAATTAAAAACTCTCAATCAAGTGGGTTTAGATTATATTCATCTAGGGCAAAGTTCGACAACTTTGAGTGGTGGTGAAGCTCAAAGGGTCAAATTAGCCAGAGAACTTTCTAAAAGAGGAACAGGGAAAACACTTTATATTTTGGATGAACCGACAACGGGCCTTCACTTTGATGATGTTGCTAAACTTATCCATCTTCTTGAGAGTTTGGTGGAGCAGGGGAATACAGTGTTGGTGATTGAGCATCACTTAGATGTGATTAAATCTTGTGATCACCTTATTGAATTGGGTCCTGATGGTGGGGAGTTTGGTGGAGAGATTGTTTTTACAGGAACTCCTGAGCAAATGGCCATGGATCAAACTGAGACATCACAATATATTCACCAAATTCTAGATAAAAAGCCTTAAAATTCTCAAATTAATACAAGACTTTTGGCGAGTGGGACTCCAGATTTTGCTGCATCTGGCCGATATCTTATATGGTGCTTGGTGTTCCGGGGGGAATATCAATCAATTTTATTTTTGGAGTCAATATGGCATGGGATGATGTGCCCGATTGGGCAAAAGATGTGACAGCATCTATTTTACAAGCAGTAAAAGAGAAGGATGAACACACCTTTTTCCATTGTTGTCGAGTTGGGCGAAATGCAAAAAAATTAGCAAAGTCTATGGGGCTTAATGAATTTGAGCAAGTCGTTCTTGAATTTTCTGGTCTGTTTCATGATGTGGGAAAAGTTGGTATTCCTGATAATATTTTATTAAAACAAGGCCGCTTAGACAAAGATGAAATTGAAGTAATGAAAGCGCACCCACTGAAGAGTGCGCAAATTATTGAACCATTATCAACATTACCACTTTTTCGCTTTACCCTTCCAGGCGTGAGGTATCACCATGAGAGAATGGATGGCACGGGCTATCCGTTTAATTTACTCGGTGAAAAAATTCCTCTTTTTGCACGAATTGTTTCTATTGTGGATTGTGTGGATGCCATGTCGCATGCGAGGTCTTATAGAAAAGCTCTTCCTGCTGAAAAAATCATTCAAGAGTTAAAAGATTTTTCTGGAATTCAGTTTGATGCCAATATCGTTAAGATCTACCTTGAGGCTTCTCCGCATTGGAATAAAGAGTCTCAAAAAGACGAATCGACAGAAATCATTGTCAGAGATCTTCTCAAAAAAGCGGCTTAATTGATGATTGTTGTTCTAAGAAGTTATTTTATTTCGCGACAGTCATCGAAAAATATAGCTTCTTTTATACCTTTAATGTTTGCTAAAACACCAAGTGGGGCACCAATTCCAATGGTAGAAATACGTGCTTCTTTAAGATCTGTTTGACATGTTATGAAGCCATTGAGTTTTTCTTGAACACAATTTAAAGCTGTCCAACTAGAATATTGCTCATTATTCTTTAGCCAAATAAAAATAATTAATGATTAAGCTTGATTATGTCTTCAAATTTCAATTTGTGTACCAGAGTCTAAAACAACGAATTGAACGTATTTGCTCATAGGAAATCGTACTGTAAGGAGCAGTTTCCTCATATAAAGTCACCGCGAAACCTTTGGTCAACAAGTTATAGCACTGATAAAGGTAAAGAGGAGCGATTCCCCTGCGCAGGGGAATTATTGCAAGACAATTTATTTTCGCAAGCAGTAAGAAATAGCTTTGATCAGCTGTCCGTCCTAGGAAGGCTGGAAACCGACCATCGTGGTCGGTTTCTCAAGAACAAACAATAGAGATATTTTTGAACAGATTGGCTTGGATGCTAATCTGTAAGGTTCTCTTGCGGTTGGAAAACCTTCGCATTTAA
>JAGRAB010000045.1 GCA_020435085.1 Bdellovibrionales bacterium
CATCAGAGGCATTGGGTTGATCAGCACCAGGTGTTGTGGACCCTTCATTTTGTTCGGGCTCAAGGCCAGCCAAAATAGCTTGTCGTTTTTTTTCAAACTCTTCGTGAAGAGGAGTGAGCTCTTTGGCAAATCTTTCATCTAATGTGATCTTGTCATGAATTTGTTGTCCACTGTTGTTTTCCACTTTTTGTATTAATATGGGATGCAGGGCTTTTCCTAGGCGACCAAAAATAGAAAAAGCTTTGGTCATTTCATAAAGAGTGACGCCACTGGATCCGAGAGCTAGCGTAAAGTCATGGTTCAGTGGGCTAAAAATATCGAGACGTCGTGCATATTGTTCCACCCAATCTACACCAATATCTTCAATAATTTTAACGGTGGGAATGTTCATTGATTTTATGAGAGCGTTTCGAAATAAAACTTCTCCACTAAATTTTTTTCCGTGATTGGATGGCTTCCACTTTGTAATTTCAGGGTCGACATTTTCTTGTCCCTCATCAACCTGCTTTTCCTCTTCAAAAACAACAGGGGCATCTAAAATTGGAGTTGCGGGAGTATAGTTTTTATCCATTGCCGATGCATAGACAATGGCCTTAAAGGCAGAACCGGTTTGGCGTGCGGCTTGAAGTGTTCGGTTAAACTCTGATTTTTCAAAATCATACCCCCCGACCATAGCAAGGACGTCTTCAGTGTTTTGATCAAAAGAAATGAGAGACCCTTGTGCAACAGGTTCTTGTTCTAATAAAAGTTCAGCGAATTCATCAAATTCAGGAAGAGTTTCTGGTCGCTCATAGTTTTTGCCTTTTTTTTGTTTTAATTCAGAAAGCATTTTGTCAACTCGTGAAGAGCGAAAGGTTTTTGCAATAGGGCGCACCTGAATAATGTCTCCCTTTTTTAGAGCAAGACTTGGTTTATCGATTTTATCCCATTGAGAAGATTTTTTAGGGTCAGGCTTTCGAGCCCATTCCATAGATTCAATATCAATAAGCCCCTTTCCTTCGGCAAAGCGAACGGTGACAAGGCCCCACTCATCATTAACATCAGTGACGACACCATCAATGATTTGATCAATATTGACATAATCAGGCAGTGACGGCAGTGTTTCGCCGTTTTCATTTTTTCCGGTTAAATTTAATGGCCCCTTATCGTCAATGCTTCCATCGGGTTGAATCACTCGTACAGGACTGAGCTCATCAAGAAGTTTGTCGCGAGTATCGAGGAGGAACTTGGCCACCTCTTCGGCATCAATAATATTATTTGTAGGGCCACGAAAACCTTGTCGCTTATCTAAATCTCTCAGAGAGTTTTGCACTTGAAGTTGGGCTTCTCGTTGTTTGTTAATATCAAGCCCTGTGTAAACTTTAATTCCTTTATCTAAAACCTCCACTTCCCCTAATTTTTCAACAAGAAGTTGGCGAACAGTTTCAATAAAGTAAGGAGCTTCTTCTTTATAGTTTTTGCGAACATAAACTTGAAGTGGTGTATTAATATTTGTTTCTGCATCAGCTTGAGTAATGTAGCCTTCTTCAGCCATTCGAGTCAGAACATAGCGTTGGCGAGCTTTTGCAGAGCTGGGGTTATAAATGGGGGAGTAACGAGATGGTGCTTGCGGAAGCCCAGCCAACAAAGCAGATTCAGCAACGGTGAGTTCTTGTACAGGCTTTCGAAAATAAATTTCTGCGGCAGCACCAACACCATAGGCCCCTTGGCCCAAGTAAATTTGATTTAAATAAAGATACATGATTTCTTTTTTAGAAAGATGATCTTCCATTCGGCGAGCTAAAACGGCTTCTTTAATTTTTCTTGTATAAGTTTTCTCGGAACTCAATAAAAGGGAGCGTGCCACCTGTTGAGTGATTGTAGAGCCCCCTTGAACTTTTCGACCAGCACGAATATTGGCAACCATTGCTCGAAAAATGGCGATAAAGTTTAACCCATCGTGTTCAAAAAATGAGGAATCTTCGGCAGAGATAAAGGCTTGTACGAGATGTTCGGGAATTTGTTCATAGGGAGCAAGAATTCGTTTTTCACGAAAAAACTCGCCAATTTTAACTCCATTGCGGTCATAAACCTCACTAACAAGAAGAGGGCGATAATCATCGACTGTGATGATTTGAGGAAGATC
>JAGRAB010000046.1 GCA_020435085.1 Bdellovibrionales bacterium
CTCAAAAATATGTCACCCAAGGACGGAAAAATACTCTTTTGCGGGGTGTATTCATTTGTTTTTTTATTTGCTTGAGTCTCAATAGAATTCACTTCGGCAAGAATATTACCAATATTTCCTTTAATAAGTTTTGTTTGTTCAAGAACATCAATGATTTTCTTTTCATCAAAGGCTTTTTGAGAAATGGCAAGTGTTGCGCTGAGAGCATCGATCTTTGGTTGAAGCCTTGGGTCAATAAAATTTAAAGCATCCAATTGTGTTTTCAAAATACTAACACGAGATTGCCTCTCCCCAAGGCCAAGGCAAGAAACACTGGGTAAGGTTTTATAGGTGATAATTTTTTCTTTACAGGTTTCATTTTCAAAGGCTAATTGGTTAGAAAAATTTATATTTTTAAATTTTGATTTCCCTTGAAATATTGTGGGGCGATCAATAGAGTTGCCAGGGCCACGACAAAGTTGGCAAGTTAACCCACCAATCTTTATATTTTCCGTCGTACAATCTTTTGAAGCTGGAATAATAATTTTGTGATTTGTAAAATTCACGATGCCTTCAGCACCAAAGATTTGATTAATATTGGTTGTTTCATAACCAGTAATGATGTCATCATTAAGTGTACATAATTCTTTTTTCTCTACTGTGTTTTTAGTTTCATCATCTTGTGAATAAGAAGGCGCATTTTGAGAACTAAAAATAAGAAAAAACATCGTTATAGAAATTATCTGATTTTTCATATTTTATTATCGACATTCTTGACTAAGACTTTGAGCTTTTAAGATATACGGGTTTGATAAAGGTCTGATACTGGATATAGGTCGAGCCTATAATATAAGTACGGCACCACTTATAAAAATAAAAATGCTTACAAGTTTCTCAAATTGATTCTGATCGATTCGAGTAATAATAATTTTTCCGAATTGCGATCCTATATAAGCGGCACCAAGGAGAATTGGAATATAAAAGGATTGTGACCAATCCATATAACCATTTTTTAAATAGATGAAGGCTCTTAAGAGATCTCCACCAAGATCAATACTTGCCGATGTCACAATAAAAGTATCTTTGCTTAAAGAAAGCGTCGAAAGGGCAGCTCCTCTTAAGGCCCCCCCAGTTCCAACAAGGCCTGTAAAAAAACCTGAGCAAGAACTTAAAAACACTGCAAAAGGCATCTTTGCTTTTAGCTTCTTCAATCGGTTTGAAAATAGAGTGAGTGAAATAAAAATTAAAGATACACCCAAAAGTTTAATGAGCCAATCAGGTTTGATAATTAAAGTTAATAGTGCTCCAACTCCGGTGAAAACGACGGAAGAAATAAAAAAAGTAAAAAATGTCTTTTTTGAAAAAGATTTTCTAAAAAGAACTATTCTGATGATGTTTCCAAAGCAATGCAAAAGTGAGGTGAGCACCAGGACAAATTTAAAATTTTCAAGGAGAAGCCCGACAGGGACAAAAAACGTAGAGGATCCAAATCCACTGAGCGTTCCCAAAAACTCTGAAGTAAATGCAACAAGGCCAAGAAGGAAGTCATGAAAATGGAAGGCATCCATAAAAGAGTCTTCTTAATTAAGCCGTGATTTTTTTTCGAGAATCAAACCATTCTTTTACAATTTCAAAGAGAATAAACCCAACTCCACAGACGATGGCAATATCTGCAATGTTAAATGCAGGGTAGGTATATAAATTATGGTAGTGAAAATCCAAGAAGTCGACAACATAACCAAATCGAACGCGGTCGATATAATTACCAATAGCTCCGCCAAAAACTGATGACAATGCAAAAGTTTGAAGCTTATTAGACTCAGGCGTAGTATGGAGCATCGCTAAAATAATTAACATTACAGTGGGGGGAACAGATAAAAAAAAGATCGACCGAAAAGCCTCGGGAGCCTCTCTTAAAAATCCAAAAGCGGCTCCTGGGTTTCTTACATAAGTGAGGTTAAAAATATTTTGCAAAACAGCAACAGATTCTCCTAAGCGAAACTCGGTGTGAATATACATTTTGACGGCCTGGTCAATGGCGACAATGGCCCCAGAAACAGCGAGTAAAATAAGATATTTCTTTTCTATTTTCATTGGAATGCCTTTACACATTTAGGGCAAATACCAGGAAGCTCTGAAGACGTGCTGATTTCTTCACTGTAATGCCAACATCGAACACATTTTTCACCTTTAGCCTTAATGGCTTCAATTTTTAATTCACTCCCTTTAATGATCTCAATTGCAGAAACAATAAAAAGCTCTTTTAAATGAGATTGATAAGCCTCTAAAACTTTAAAAGTCTTCTCGGGAGCAGTAATTTTTACGAGAGCATCAAGGCTTGAGCCAATAACTTTTTGTCTTCGAAGGTCTTCTAAAACTTTAGATACAGAAGATCGAATCTCAAGTAAAACGTCAAATTTTTCGACCAATGAATCATTTTTCCAATTTGAATTCACAGGTAAAAAGGGCTCCATAAAAATCGACTCTTTGGATTTTCCAATAAAATATTCATAGGCTTCTTCAGAGAGAAATGATGTCAATGGAGCCATAAAACGAGTGAGGTGATTCACTAAATGAAAAATCACAGTTTGAGAGGCGCGTCTTTCTGGGCCGTCTTGCTTCCAGGTGTAAAGTCGGTCTTTTAAAATATCTAAATAAGTGGCTGATAAATCAACAACAAAAAAGTTATTGAGAGCATGAAAGACTTTAAAGAATTGATAGTTTTCATAAGACTCCCAACACTTTTCAGTGAGTTGGTTCAAGCGGATAAGAGCCCACTGATCGAGTTCTGGCATTTGTGAGAACTCCACCATATCTTTTTGTGGGTCAAAATCATTTAAGTTACCCAGCATAAAGCGAAAAGTATTACGAAACCTACGGTAAGCCTCATTCATTCGCTTGAGCATTTCATCACCAGCGGTGACATCTTGGCCATAGTCTTCATGGGCCACCCAAAGCCGTAATATCTCAGCACCACTTTGTTTGATAACATCGGCGGGGTCCATTCCATTGCCTAATGACTTCGACATTTTTTTGCCTTGGGCATCGTTCACGAACCCGTGTGTCACAAGGGCTTCAAAAGGAGGCTCACCAGTGGCAGCGATGGAAGAGGTCAAACTTGTTTGAAACCAACCCCGGTGTTGATCACTACCTTCTAAATAAATATCCGCAGGAAATTTTTGATCGGGATTTTTACGTTGAACAGCGGCATGACAAACCCCGCTGTCAAACCAAACATCTAAAATATCTGTGCCTTTTTTGAAGTTTTGACTGCCACACTGAGAGCATTTGCGATTGCCAGCAAGCTCTTTATCATCAGTGGTAAAATAAGCTTCAATACCTTTACCTGATTTTTCCATTTTATCTGCCACAGAGTTTAAAAACTCAGATGTCATGAGAGCTTCACCACAGTCTTGGCAATAAAGGACGGGGATTGGAACTCCCCAAGCACGCTGCCTTGAAATACACCAGTCAGGACTATTAGAAATCATGGCTCGCATCCGCTGTTGACCCCAGTTAGGAACAAAGCGAATTTTTGATTCTACAAGCTCCAAGGTTTTTTTGCGCACATTGTAGTTGTCATCATCCATGCGAATAAACCATTGGGGTGTCGCTCTAAAAATTAATGGAGCTTTTGAGCGAGGGCCGTGAGGGTAACTGTGTTTAATAAACTTTAAGCCCATGAGGTGCCCTGATTGATCGAGTTTTTGACCAATAATTTTATTGGCATCCCAAATTAATGTACCCTTTAAAAAATCAACGTCTTCGGTGAATTTGCCCTCACCATCAACCGGGCTATACACAGGCAAGTCATATTTTATACCAACATTGTAATCGTCAATCCCGTGGCCTGGAGCGGTGTGTACGCAACCAGTCCCCGCCTCGGTGGTGACGTGATCCCCAAGAATAACTAAGGAGTCGCGATCCAAAAAAGGATGTCTCGCTTTCATGCCCTCAAGCTCTGAACCTTTAAAAGTTTTTAATTCTGTTAAAGTGACCTTTGTATCTTCTTCGACTTTTTCTTTGAGTTCTTTTGCAATGATGATGTTGTCTGTGCCTGTGGAGTAAAGGCCATATTCAAAATCTTTATTAAGACAAATTCCAAAGTTTGCAGGGAGTGTCCATGGAGTGGTTGTCCAAATCACGAAAGCGGTTTTTTGTTTGGGGTTTCCAATTTTATCGAGACCATCTTCAATAAAAAACTTCACATAGATCGAAGGGCTTTTATGATCTTGGTATTCCACTTCGGCTGCGGCTAGGGCTGTTTGAAGAGTGGTATCCCAGTAGACGGGCTTTTCACCACGGTATAAGACACCGTTGTCTAGAATTTTTCCAAGTAATCGGACTTCTTCAGCTTCATAATCTGGTTGTAATGTGAGCCATGGGGCAGACCAGCGCGCGATCACACCTAATCGGATAAACTGTTCTTTTTGCCGTTCCACCCATTTATTGGCTTCTTTGCGGCATTCATCTCGCACTTGAGTGTCAGTCATGGATTTGCGTTTTTCTCCTAAGCGAGAGGTCACCTTGAGCTCAATCGGGAGGCCGTGACAGTCCCAGCCAGGAATAAATGGAGCTCGGTAATTCATCATATTGCGAGACTTGATGACCATGTCTTTTAACACTTTATTGAGAACGTGGCCTAAATGGAGGTCGCCATTGGCGTAAGGTGGGCCATCGGGCATACAAAAATCCCCACGCTCTTTATTTGCATCGATCATTTTTTCGTGAATTTGATTGTCTGTCCAAAACCGAATGCGTTTAAGCTCGTTTTCCGCCATATTCGCTTTCATTGGAAAATCGGTTTTTGGTAACAGAATTGTTTCTTTATATTTATCGCTTAAATCAGACACATTAAGGGCCCTTTTGAATTCCATTTTTTATGCTTCTTGACACTATGGAAGGGGCTCCTCGAAGTCAAGAAAAGCCAGTTTTATGAAGGCTTTATTGAATAATACTCCATTCCGTATTCTGAATACTGTTAACTATAGACGGAATACGGAATAAATAAAACTAAGAGGGAATCAAATCTTTCACGCGTTCAAACCCAACGGTGATGAGCATGCGAAGGGCCTCGGTATCAGAGCTTAAGTTTAAGCCCATGCGAAGAGATTGAACCCTTTGCAGACTCAAGGCATCGAGAGGGGGTAGGGGAGCTACGGCCTTAGGGGCCTGAACATCTCCACCCGCCCTAAGGCTTCTTTTATCAAATTCAGAAGTCTCAAGGCGAGGGAGAGGTTGTTTTGACGTGGGTGTGGGCGATACAGCTGGGCTCTGATTTTTAAAGAAAGTCCGAACATCAGAAGGCGTAGGAGCGACCATGTGAGGGGGCGGTGTCTTCTTCTCTTCGGGGTCAGTAAACTCATTGAGTCCAGCGGCAAGTGTTTTTAATTCTTTTTTAAATTGTTCTCCAGACACGGGGTTTGACGAAACATTCATTTCAACAGAGTGATTTTTTTCATAAAAGTGAGAAACACCTTCTTGCTGACGTCGTTGAAAGCTGAGGTAAAGTCCAACAAGCGAATCGGAGTTCGTAGCTGCGCGACGAACTTCTGGGCCTTGGGATTTTATCCATTCATACGCATCGGCCAGCGTTTCTTTTGTATAAGCCTGAGGAGGCAGTCCATTATTTCCCATTGTCATAGAGGAAAAAAATCTAATGGGACTTGAAAAGGACTTCA
>JAGRAB010000047.1 GCA_020435085.1 Bdellovibrionales bacterium
CAAGCTTATCAAAAATAGGAGAATAATTAGGAATAGCTCCAGTATTATCATATCTCGCAACGCCACCCCAGGCACCGAGAAGAGCATCAATTTCTTCTTTGGTCTCTAAAGCGTCTTTTCTTTTTAAAAAGCCTTCGAGAATGGTTTTCATATCATTAACAGCTTGATCTTGTTTATCAATTGTTTTGGTATTCATAGGATCAGGTTCTATACCAGCTAAATTTTTTTGGATCATATCAGCAGCAGCAGCTAATTGCATGCATGGTTGGCAAGGAGATGTGGCTTTTTTGGAGACAGCACTTTGAGCACAGGCAAAAGTTGTCGTTAACAGAAGAGAGAAAAATATTTGTTTCATTATATAACCTCGTTTTTACTTTTTAACATAAATACCAATAAGACGTCTCTTTGAAGTTTTTTTTGAAATCGGCGAAGCAGAGCAAAAGTCAGAACAAAAGTGAGTTCCTGTAAAGATTTCGGCATGTCCGCTCGAGCCGGATTCAAGTCCTTCATACATTAAAACAGCTCCAACAGGAAGTTGTTCAAGTGAAGAAAACTGTTTTGTAACATCTGTAAAACCATATTGTTTTTCTAAAATATGATTTCGAACAGACTGTTCAGGATCTTCGCCAATTCTGTAGAACTTTCCATTTTGATCCTTTGGTATCATTCCTGCCTCTTGGAGAGTTTCGCGAACACCTTGGATACAACGACCTTTAAACAGGGTGACACCGCAACGAGGTTGAGTGCCTAGTCGGTCTTGGAGATATTTTGCGGGAACACGACACTTTTCAGCAACGCGCGTGGCAATTTCATGAATATTAATAGGCACATATCTTGAGTATTGAGAACCAATAATTGACTGAGTTTTCCCCACGACTTCTTGAATTTGCTGAGCAGTCTGCTGAACCTTTCCTGTTTGGCAGTTGGTACAGGGTTGATATTGGGCTTCTGTTTGTTGATAGGCACACTGGCTCAAATGGCGAGTGGAAATCCAAACGGCTTCCATTCCGAGACCATTTGGAATACATCCGGCCGTCCAGTTTTGAGAGCAATCAATGCTTTGAACAAAAGCCCCAGAAATTGGAATCGGGTTATCGTTATAGCGAGAAAGAATATTGGATTTTTCATATTGTGCAATAAAAGCACGTGGAGCAATTTGCGTAGAGGTTTTTGCTGAGTCACACATTTTAGGGATGGCATTTTGATAAAATCGCTCATTATCCTCAACCCAAAAAGAAGACCCTTTGTAGTTCACCAACCGATAAGATTTATCTTGAAATTTCTTGGTAATATAATGGCCATCAGAACTTTTATAGGCCTTTACCTGAAGATTCTTTGCTGCCTTTCCTCTATAAAAGGTTTCTGTCACATGATCTAATGTTGGTGACTGAGATTTCGTGTCATCTTCTGAGGCCATGACGACATGGGCTTGCCCCGTTAAAACTAAAATATCATAGGAAGGTTCTTCAGACCAAAGCGGTAGCATTAAAAAATTAAAAATAAGTGTGAAAAAAACAAATTTCATATCTATATATTATATCGGAAAAATAAGATTTTAATTAGACGGGCTTTTTGTCGGGGATGCAATAAAAAATGGATTCGAATAAATCCATGGCACCCACTTTTTTCCGTCAGGAAGAGCAAATGTAGGAATGACCCGGACTTTTA
>JAGRAB010000048.1 GCA_020435085.1 Bdellovibrionales bacterium
TTTAAATTTGTTCGCCCCTCATTTGTGCGAGTATGACAGCTAATACAGTAGTTTGTTGTATTCTGAACCATGTAACGAGCATAGCTGGCATTCCCTTGCTCAAATTGAGCATAGGCATCTTTCATATCTGTAGAAAATTTTCTAGAAACAAAATCAAGACTTGGATCGGCCTCAGGTTTTTTATTCATACTGATATCGTGAGAGAGTTTTGTGAACTCTAAAAGGTCATTTTTGATTCTTGCATGATTTCTTGGATTATTAAATTTTTCTGCATCAACCACCATTGGCATTAAATCTGCCAAGGTTGAAGACAATCGATTCATCCGTACTTTCCAAGACGAAAGGTTTTCGGCTTTTTGCTCAGGCGTTTCTTTTTGTGCACAGCCTAAAACTATGACTGACAATAACATTCCAAAAATGACCGATTTTTTAATGATATTTTTCACTTTTTGCATCTCCCTTTTCTTTCGATGAAATTCGACATTGTATTGTGCCATTCATTGCTCAATTCATGCCATCCACCTACATCGATAAGTGATTAATAGATGAATATTTTCAAATACTTAAGTTTTCTACCGCACTCTCCCCTGAGAAGCAACTGAGTCATATTGTCCCAATCATTCTTAGGCAGCGTCCCATTTTTTATGATATAGAAACCTCCTATGGCCATTTTATTACAAGTTCAATCCGGTGAGAAAAGCTTCGGTGCTCGTACTTTGTTCTCTAAAGCTTCGCTTTCTATTGAGGACGGCGAGCATATTGGCGTTATTGGCCCCAATGGGGCTGGAAAAACAACTCTATTTAAAATTCTTGCTGGTCTTGAGGATCTTGACGCAGGAGTTGTCACTCCAACTCAAGGCCTAAGACTGGGGTACTTAAAGCAAGAAGAAGAGCTCAACCAAGAAGAACTTGCCCGTGAATATATTGAACGAACAGCCAATCGCCCCATTTGGGAACTTTATGAGTTGGCCTTTGGCTTAGGGCTTAAAGAGACTCAATTAAATACCCCTATCACACAACTCAGCGGGGGTTACCGCATGCGCTGCCAACTCCTGGGGCAACTTGGGCAAGAGCCCCACTTATTGTTGCTCGACGAACCAACAAACTATCTTGATCTTGAATCTCTCTTAGTTCTTGAAGAATTTCTCATTGAATATAAACAAGCATTTTTATTAATTTCTCATGATCGTGAGTTTCTTCGTCGTGTCACAGATCACACTCTTGAGATTGAAGCCGGTGAATTCACAAAGTTCAATGGACATATTGACGACTACTTTGAACAAAAACAACTCCTTGAAGAACAACTTCAGGCAAGAGCTCTTTCACTAGACAGTCGCCGAAAAGAAATTCTTGATTTTGCCAGAAAATTTGGAGCCAAAGCGACAAAGGCACGGCAAGTACAAAGTCGACTCAAAAGTTTAAAGAAGATGGAAAAGATTGAACTTAAACCTCTTCCTATTAAAGCCAAAATTCGCATCCCTGAGCCTGTGCGAACGGGAAAACAAGTGGTTCATTTTGATCAAGTTCAATTGGGATATGGAGACAAAGTTGTTCTTAAAAATATTCATTTCCAAATGGTTCGTGGAACTCACCTTGCTGTTGTTGGAGAAAATGGAGCTGGAAAGTCTACTTTTTTAAAAGCCATTGCCAAACAACTAGAACCTCAAAAAGGCACGATTCACCATGGCCCCAATGTGACTATTGGGTATTACTCTCAACATGTTGCTGAAAATTTGAATCTTAACTTTACTGTTTATGAATCTTTGGCCGAAGTGGCCCATAAAGATCTCACGCAGCAGAATTTACGCGACCTTGCTGGCCAGCTTTTATTTTCTGATGAACGTATTGATGAAAAGCTTCAAAAAATGTCAGGGGGTGAAAAAGCTCGTGTCGCCCTGGGGCGAATTCTTGTTCAAAGAACACCTCTTTTAGTTCTGGATGAGCCAACAAACCATCTGGATTTTCATACCGTTGAAGCATTGACCGAAGCCCTAAAAGCTTATGAAGGTTCTGTTATTATTGTCAGCCATGATCGTGGATTTATTAGTCGGGTTGCTGAACATATTTTAAGAATTGAAAATGGCCATGCTGAGTTCTACCCAGGAACTTATCAAGAATATATTTGGAGCCTTCAAAAAGGCACCCTTTCAAACTCCACTGTAGAATCAACTTCCATCTCCATCGATGAAGAGCTCTATGAAAAAGTATCTACTGATACCAAAGCGTTAAAAAAACAACTCAAAATAGAACTTCGAGAAGCTCAAAAGCGTATTCAATATCTTGATAATAAATTAGAACGCCTTCACACCGGACTTGAAACAGATAGTGCTCGTATGGCAGAACTCTCCGGTAAAGAGGCTCAAGATCTTATGATGGATCTTGCTTATCGACAAAAAGAAATTGATGAGCTTGAGAGTGACTGGATGGAAACTCAAGAAAAAATTGACCAAATGGAACAGCAAATTCAACAATTATCATAGTTTTTTTAGCAAGGGGGAACTTTGAAAGCTCAATTCACATTCTCATTATTTTTTATTTTATTCCTTACAAGTTGCCAGATATCTGGCGTTAATACCCTCTCTGAAACTGAACAGCTCAATTTGTTTTTAGATCAACGATACGATATGGCCGTTGACCGTTGGCCAGAGTGGCAAAGTTATTTGGGTATAAAAAAGGATTACGATAAACTCAATGATATTTCTGAAGCAAACTCTCTTCACGAGATTAATATTGCAAAAGAAGAGATCGATCTTTTAAAAAAATTCAATTATTCAAAACTCGACGAGCAGGGTAAAATTTCATACGACCTCTTTATTAAGAAAAAACAACAGCAAATTGATGATTATCAATGGCGATATTACAATTACCCCATCAATCAACTTTTTAGTTGGCATAGCGATTTACCAGCCTTTCTTATTAATATACATCAGATTCAGACAAAAAAAGATGCAGAAGATTATATTGCACGAATAAATGCAATTCCATCTCAAGCTAAAGAAATTCTTCTTGGATTAAAAAATCGAGAGCAACTTGGTATTATTCCTCCGCGTTTTGTGTTTCCTTATGTGACAAAAAGTATTCAAGAGCTCCTTTCGGGGCAACCATTTAAAGGAGATAAACCCTCAACACTCTTAAAAGATTTCTCTACAAAGATTGAAAAGTTGAACTTACCACCTACTGAAAAAGACGACCTTCAAATGAAAGTGACAGAAGCTCTTAAAATGGCCTATCAACCCTCTCTTCAATCTCTTCTTTCTTATTGGAAAACCTTAGAGAAAAAAGCGTCTCAAAAAGATGGGATCTGGCAATTTAAAGACGGTGATAAATATTATCAAACCCGACTTAATCGATATACAACAACAGAAATGTCTGCTGAAAGTATTCATGAACTCGGCCTTAGCGAGGTTGCTCGTATTCACCAAGAAATGCAAACAATTCAAAAGCAACTTGGTATTCAAGGAACTTTAAAAGGCTTTTTCAAACATATTTTATCAAACCCAAAACTACAATATGCCAATACAGATAAAGGAAGAGAGCAGTTCCTCGAGGAAACACAAAAGTTAATTGCTAATATAAAATCAAAACTTCCTCTGCAATTTGGAACTCTCCCAAAAGCAGAACTCCTTGTTAAGGCTGTAGAACCTTTTCGAGAAAAATCGAGTGCCTCAGCCTTTTATTCAGCAGCTGCTCCAGATGGATCACGACCTGGTATCTATTATGTCAACCTCTCCAATATGAAAGAACAACCTAAATTTAAAATGCCCGCCCTCACATTTCATGAGACCATTCCTGGACATCATCTTCAACTTTCTATTTCTCGTGAGTTGAAAAATATTCCTAAGTTTAGAAAATACGGAGGCTTTACAGCCTACACAGAAGGTTGGGGGCTCTATGCTGAGTATATTCCAAAGGAAATGGGTTTTTACCAAGATCTTTATGAAGACTTTGGCCGTCTCTCTATGGAACTCTTAAGAGCTCTTCGACTTGTTGTGGATACAGGCATTCACTATAAAAAGTGGTCTCGTGAAAAAGCCATTCAATACACTCTTGAAAATTCGGCACAAGATCGAGCCGAAGTTGTACGACAAGTGGAACGATACATTGTGAACCCTGGGCAAGCTGTCGCATACAAAATAGGTATGATGAAAATTCTTGAACTTCGCAAAAAAGCTCAAGAACTTAAAGGTGCGAAGTTTAAAATTACCGAATTTCATGATGAAGTCTTAAAATACGGTGCCTTGCCATTGGACGTTTTAGAAAAACGCATTCTTGCTTGGGCAACTCAATAGGTTTTTTTTAAATAAACTGACATACAAGGCCGAATCAAAGACTTGCATTTTTTTAAATTTTGGCTATTTTATTAAATATGCGTCGCTTGCTGATACTTCTTATTCCTATCTCCTTATGGGCCACACAACTTCATGGATTTTACCATAACCCTCTACTTGAAAAAAATCCTCATGAATGTTCTATTTGTGAAACCTTAGCTCATACTACTATTGATACCGTACATGAGTTTATATTTTCGCCGGTTTCTTTTCTTCCATTTTTCAATGATATTTTTTCTGATCAAGCATATGTAAGTACACTTCGCACGCCTCTTATTGCCAGAGGCCCACCACGCGTTTCTTAAAAGCCATTCAAATATTTATATTATTAAGTGAGCTCTAAGTTCTTGCATGGCTATGTAGAATTTTATTGTCTCATATTTTTAAAATGATTTCTTCTTTCATTCCATGAGGTTTTTATGAAAAATATTTTATATTTTGTTATCGGTTCTTTTTTCGCGCCTTCTTTTTTATGGGCTCAGCAACCCTCTTTGAACTCACCAAATGTCAGTGCCAATGCCCTTTTTCTTTATAGAAATTCTAATTTTGCCAGTGATGACTTAAGCACCACTCGAAATGGTATTGATTTAGAAGAGGCCGAAGTGGCCTTTTACTCAGACGTGGATCCTTATACTCGACTTAATATTCTTCTCTCTTTACATCCCGAGTATGAAGTCAATGGAACCAAGGTAGAAAAAAGCTTTGTCCTTGAGCCCGAAGAACTTTTTGTGGAATCCAACCAAGTCCCTAATGTCACACTCAAAGTAGGAAAGTTTAAAGCAACCTTTGGAAAACACAATTACTTACATACCCACGTGTTTCCATTTATTGATGCCCCTCTTGGCAATACACAACTCTTAGGAGATGAAGGTCTCAATGATGCTGGAGTTTCTGCTGCCTACTTAGTACCAACTGATTGGTTTAATGAAATTACCCTTCAATATTTACAAGGTGAGGGAGAAAATGAGGAGTTCAACTCACCAACGCCAAGCGATGGTGTTGGCCTCATTCACTGGAAAAATCTTTTTGACCTCTCTGAGGCTTTGACAATGGAGCTTGGTGGCTCTTACGCTCAAGGGAAAAATTCCATTGGTGGAACAACCTCTCTTTCTGGTGGCGATCTTACTTTTAAATATAGGCCCATTGTTGGTGGAAAATATCACTCTTGGATTTTTGCTATTGAATACATCCATCGCAATCTCGAACAACCTGTTGCAGGAGCTCGCTCTAAAGATGAAATTGCAGAAGCTTGGAATATTTGGACAAAATATCAATTTGCCGAGCGTTGGTCATTTCTACTGAAGCGTGATGAGTTTCAAGCTGATGGTGCCGATAGCACTCTCAACACGAATGCTTTAAATAATGGCCATATTTCAAAAACAGCTGCCGCTTTTGTATTTCAACCAACAGAGTTTTCCTCTTACCAATTAGAATATGATCTGACCCATGGGCCAAGTAACTCAAAAGGGGATGTCGATGAAAAAGCCATTTATCTTCGAGCCAATTTTACAATTGGTGCTCATCCTGCTCATTCTTATTAATTGTAAGGAGATTTAGAAATGACATTTTTTAAATATTTTATTTTTACTTTCATATTTTCACTCAACGCACAAGCGTCTTTAAAAGTGATGACTACAACCTCTGACTTAGCCGCTCTTACAAAGATTATTGGCCAAGACCATCTAGAGATCTTTGCTGTTGCAAAGGGAACACAAGACCCCCATCACATTGAAGCGAAACCCTCTTTTATGGTCAAGTTTCATAATGCTGATTTAGTGGTTTCCCAAGGGTTAGAATTAGAGTCAGCATGGCTTGACCCACTTATCACTGGAGCCCGCAACCCAAAAATTGCTCAGGGGACTCAAGGCTTTCTTGAGTTGGGTTCACAATTGAACCCTTTAGAGGTTCCAACTGGAGTGGTTTCGAGAGCTCAAGGTGATGTTCACCCTGGAGGAAACCCTCACTTTCAATTAGACCCTCTTCGTATGGGAAAGGCCGCTCTTATTATTGCCGATCGCCTCTCTCAACTTCAGCCTGAAAACAAGGATGAGTTTCAAAAACATGCTAAAGACTTTAAAACTGAGATAGAAAAGAAAACAAAGCTTTGGCAAAAACGTATTCAAGAAACCGGCATTAAAGAAATTGTGACTCATCATAAAACTCTCACATATTTTTGCTCTCGTTTTCAAATTAAATGCGATATTCAACTGGAGCCAAAACCAGGAATTCCTCCAACAGCCAGTCATCTTTTAGATGTCATCCATCAAATGAAAGAGAAGCATCTCAAAACTATTTTTATAGAAAATTATTTTGATGATGACTCCCCTCAAAAGATTAAAACGCAAATCTCCAATATTTCTGTTGATCGCGTCCCCGTCTCTGTCGGTGGAGAGCCTGAAATTCAAACTCTTGAGCAACTTTATGAGAGGTTAATCTCTGCTGTTGAAAAGGCGGCCCAATGATAGAAATTTTAAGTTTTATTGCTGCTCCTTTTGCATTAGCTATTTTACTTGTTGGTATTCATGCCTACTTGGGACTGCACGTCCTTGAGCGAGATGTTATCTTTGTTGACATCAGTCTTTCACAAGTGGCCGCTTTGGGTGGTGTCATCAGCCTTTCTATTTCTGAAAAAGCTGGAGAAGGGGCCTTGGGAATTTTATTTTCCTTAGGCCTTTGCCTTTTTGCAGCTCTCGCTTTATCTCTCCTCAGACATTATGAAAAAAATGTTTCACAAGAAGCCTTAATTGGAATGACCTATGCCCTTGCCAGTGGAGCCCTCATTTTAGTGATGGATCGTCTCCCCCACGCGGCAGAACATTTAAAAGAAGCCCTTGTCGGTAATATTCTGTTTGTCACGTGGCCAAAGGTATTTGAAACATTTATTATCTATTCCGTGATTGGTCTTATTCACTACATATTTCGCAAACAATTTTGGGCTTGTTCGCGTGGAGAAACCAGCTCTCCTCAATGGGACTTTCTCTTTTATTTGCTATTTGGCGTTGTGATTACGTTTTCTACTCATCACGCAGGTGTTCTCGTTGTTTTTTCTATTCTCGTGGTCCCAGCCTCTTTTGCAAAACGTATGACCCAAGGCCTTACTCAAAGACTTTTCTTGTCGTGGGGATTTGGCCTTCTTGGAATCTTATTCGCTTTCTTCGCAAGCTATCACTTTGATCTTCCGGCAGGAGCTGCCATTGTCACAACATTAACAGCTAGCTTTTTTATTTTTTTAACAATAAAGCTCGTCCTAGAAAGAGCTCATTCATAAATAATAATCATGTAAGGACCTCGTTCGACATAAAGGACGAGGTTTTTAGCATGGTGTCTTATACTCGCAGAAAGTGGCTGAAAGGAACTTTTTGTTTTAAGACGAGCCGTGGCTCAATATATGAAGCTTTAACAA
>JAGRAB010000009.1 GCA_020435085.1 Bdellovibrionales bacterium
TTAACACTTTCTTTTTCTGGTGAGATTGATGAAAGAAGTTCTCCTGACACTTCCTCCATTACAATTTGAATCACTTTACTTTTAATATTAAAAGACTTCTCGTCACCACCACCGCCAGCAAGATCTCCACCTAATACAATTCTACCATTAAGAGCTTGAAACTCTCCAATTTGAGAAGAGTACCAAGTCTGATCCATTTCAATGGTCCGTTTTCCATCAATATATTGGTAACTGATAATTTTATTGAGAGCATTGGCAACTGATTTTTTTACTAAATCATCCTGCTGACCGTCTTTTAAATTTAAAAGAACATTAAGTCCCGCTGAAATATGATAATGCTCATCTTTAATCAGTTCATGAGTAATAAGACCGGGGGATTCAAGTTGTGGAGAAAGAAATATTCTATTGTCGTCATGAACATAAAAAGCACTCGTTCGCGTGGATTTCCGAGGCTTATGATCTTCAAGGTTCAACTCGACAAAATCTGTTTTGTCCATCTGCACTTGTAGATTTGAAATAAAAGAATCAAGGTTCCAATCAAATTGAACACCCATCTTCTTTTTGTCGACAATAACTTTTAATTTTTGCAAGTCATTGCTTAGTTGATTCCTCAAGACTTTTACAGGTGCTGCGTGAACATCAAAAAAACTCACAAATGGAAGTAGTATCGCTAAAAAAAGTAAATACTTATGCATAACACCACATAACATATTTATTCATTCCCGAACAGCCCCCTTATGTAGTTTGGATTTTTTACACGCAACTTAAGCAAGCCATTGCCGCAGAAAAGAAACCATTTATTCGTGAAAAGCTTTATTTCATAAATTTTTCAAAAATCGAATAATGAAAAGTATAATAAAAACATACACCTTTCTTACTCAGTAGCTATTTCAAAACCATCAAAAGGCACTTTTGAGTCTAAATAATATTCATTTCCCCTTAATTTACTACCAAACAATGTATCTCTAAAATAGTAGATCGGCTCTCCACTAGAGGAAAGTAAAGTATAGCCGCCGGCATTATTATAGCCCCATTCTTTTACATTTGTATTGTTTCTTCTGATAGACCGACTATTACTACTAAAGAAATAAATCAATGTGTAAATAGAGGGAATGCTGATTAACTGGAAACAACTTGTTAACACTCTTAATGATTTTAGCTATCCGACATCATAACATTTGAGACACCTTTGGTGTCAGAATTAGTATAGACATTCAAGGGTCTTATGCGCGATGCAATACTTTTAAAAAATTTCATTTAACAAAAATGAGTAGATAGGTAGAATCATCTCCATAGTCTCTGTTGATATATCGAAAAACTATCATGAAATGGAGAGGAGCCAGACTAATGAAAAATAATTTGAAAATGATATTAATGTTTATGTTATTTAGTTTTCTATACCCTCAAATTTCAAATGGAACAGAATACAAATGGTATAATATATCGATTCGGTGTGAACTCAGAGGTGATGTATTAGACTTATCTTCTTCAAGAAGATCTCTACCTATTCATTTAAGACATAATACTATAGTTGAAGTTATTGCTGAGCCTTCTCAAGCTGGGGGTAACACATATGATTTTACCAAGTATTCATATCACCAGCACGTTTACGACGATAAAAGCCCAATGCCTAATATGATAACAAGAACCTTCTCCCCTTCAGAAGAAATAAAACAATTGCAACACGAAATTGGTGGATTAAATAGTTCTCAACTGACAAGTCGCTTACAAATCACCGGAGGTGTCGGTGCTAAATTGTATCATGACTTTAGTTATATTTATGCTTTAAAACTTTACAAATCCCTATTACAAAAAATGGGAGCTACTAATATACCTGATTTTGCAACTGATCGCCCATATATTTCAAAACCGTTAGGTCCTATTGCCGAACTTGGTATCCAACCAGGAAATGGCAACGGTTTATTTGTCAGAGACCATACTAGCTATAGCTCTATACAAATTCATTACCCTAGAGATAAACACAATGGTCTTGCATATCATATTTATCATAACTGCCGTTATCGGAGTTGGTAGACCTCGTGAAGTCCTTTTAATCTAACATCTCAATTTCTAAGAAAGGTCGAACTGCAAATTTATCTGCCTGAGCAAGGTGTTTAAGAGCTATTTTTTCTTCCCCATCAAGATCGGCAAAAGAGCGTGCCACTCTTAAGAGAGCTCGCCGCCTTCGAAAATTCAAATGATCGTCAATATAACCCATGGCTGTGAGGTTGGAATGAGTGAGATCACCCATTAAATCCTTCTCCATTTGCCTGCCATTGACATCACCTTCTCTATAAGTTTGAAACTCTCTCGCTTTTTGAACATGTTTTTGAATTTCAAGAAGAGAAACCTTTTCAGAGCTCATCCACTTATGACTAAAAGATAAAATATCAAAGCGATCAAGAATAGGACCACTCAATCTTTCTAAATAAGATCGACATTTTCTCAAACTAAACCGGCATGCCACATAGTTTTTTGGAACAAATTTTCCACAAGGGCAAAGATTAGTTGTGGCAATCAATTGAAATTGTGCCGGCAAAGTTTTTTGAACTCCTTTTCTTGCCACTCGAACAACTCCCGCCTCCATGGGTTCACGCAAGGCCTCTTGAACCTCGGGTGAAAACTCTAAAAACTCATCTAAAAGTAATATTCCGCCATGAGCTCGAGAAAGTTCACCAGGAACAATGGGCACATTGCCACCAATCATTGCCATTGTTGGCGTTGTATGATGAGGGGCCACCAGGGGTCTCCAAGTGGCTTCATCTCCAAACTGGAGGTGGAGTTTTCTAATTTTTCTAAAACTCTCTTCGTCTGGATTTTTTATTAATGAGTGAACGGCATTAGCCAATGTTGTTTTACCTGAACCTGCTGGCCCAGCCAGCAGGGCTGAATGTTCACCAAGTGCTAAAATAGAAAGCAAGTCGGCCATAGGTTTTGAGAACGACAATGTGTCATCTAATTGAGGAGGTTTTAATAAACTTAAAGCATTACTTGAAGGAACTTGAAGTGTTTCATGAAGCTCTACTAAAGACCGCACTTGTATCGATTGACAGTAAAGGTTTTGCGAACCTACTCCTGTAATAATATTAAACTCTCCCCTACTGGGAACAAAATCTTTAAGATCTGCTGGTTGATGTATCTTTCCACTGAGATCAATTTCTCCATAAAAGTAACTCCCCGCCGGAAATGACCACCGTTTTTCAATATTCATCAATGACAAAATTCCAATTGCCATTGGAAGATCTAAGCCTTGTGATGTTTTTTTAAGATGATTCGGTCGAAAATTAATAGTGATTTTTTGAGCTTTTGGCCATGGTAAACCACTATTCTCAAAGGCTGTTTTGATTCGTTTAATACCGTCTTTCACAACGACATCCGGTAGCCCCAAGGGCTCAACAATGGGAGCCCCTTTTGTTAAACTGATTTCTACCTCAACGGGCTGCCAACTCACACCTTGTTTCATCATGGATTGTATTTTCATACTGATATTTCAATGCAAGATAATGCCGAAACTCAAAGTAAAATAGATTTGAGATGAGCACTTTAAGTCCTCATCTCGGACGGACAGAGTTCAACAAGTACACTTAACATTATTTTTCTGAGCGCGAGGACCGAAGGTGAGAGCCCCCATTAGGGACGAGGCTCACCGAGACTATATATATGATACTGCAATAACAAAGGAATAAAGGAAAAACTAACTTTACAACTTACTTAGAGCTTTGAAAGTGGGTGATGTTTGTCGATCTCTTCACGAATTTTTGAAGTAGATACTGAGGTATAAATTTGAGTGGTTTGAATACTTGAATGTCCTAAAAGCATTTGAATAGAGCGAAGGTCAGCCCCTCCTTCAAGAAGAGCCGTCGCACAACCATGACGAAATCTGTGAGGGTTCACCGTTTCAGAAAAACCTGCTTTTTCAGACCACGCAGCCAACCACCGCCAAATATCCACACGTGAAGGCCGTTTGCCTCGATCATTCATAAGGATAGAATTGGAACCATCTTTTAAGAGCTTTGGTCTGACTTCAACGAGATAATCTTTTAACTCTCGACTTAAATTTTGAGTCAGGGGCACAAGCCGTTCTTTGCCACCTTTACCAATAACTCGAAGCCACCCTTCGGTTTCATTGAGATCTTGAAGATTTAATGCAATTAACTCACTCACTCGGCAACCTAAACCAAAAAGTAAAAGTAACGTCATTTGATTACGAGCTGTCTTATAAGGGTTTTCCACTTCACAGGCATTGTACAACTTTTGAAACTCTTCAAGGTTCAATGCTTTTGGGAGTGCTGCCTTCACTTTTGGCGGCCGCAAGGCTGTCAATGGCGGGATTTTCATTCCTTTTGATTCGCAGAATTTATAATAGGTCCGAATCGAACTAATCACTCGAGCCTGAGAGCGAGTGCTTAAGCCCCGTGATTTCATAAAATCATAAATTGCATGAATGTCTTTTCCGCTGGATTGAAACTCATTAAAGAGCTCAAGATCTCTTCGATAGGCAAGAACAGTGTTTCGAGAACGTCCACGGACGTGTTGTAAATTCTCAAAAAACTCAGTCCAATACTCGAGTGCCATACTCGACTATTACCGCGTATTTTTAGAAATTACGCAAGCTTAGCTCATATTTAACGCTTGGCAAAATTTTTGATTTGTATCGAAATATTTACCCGCCGAAACCAACCATAGCTCCAAACTTTCCAATCCAACTTTCAACGCCATTGATAATTTCAAAAACTTGAAATTGAACCACTGATTGAAGCTCCCCATCTGAAGTATAAAAACTACGAAGTGCTAGTTTTGGAGTTCCACCATGTCCCATAATGGCCACATATTCATCATTATTAATGGAAGGGGTTTGAATACTTTCAAAGTATTCTGTCACTGGTTTTGAATCACCTTTAAATTGAACTTGAATTAAAAGTGCCGATTCTAAACCATTTTCTGTAATACCTTCGACATAGATCACTTTTGCAAGGTCAATATCTAATGCCGAATAATCTTCATGGCCCAATAAGCCAAAATGAATCAAGCTTGCAGCACTCACCGCCTGACCCATTGGGGACGGACCATCAACAAAGTAAATATAAGAGTCGGGAAGAGCCACAAGTTCATCAAATTTACTTTTTGCAGAAGAGTTAACTCCACCTTCTACAAATGACTGCACCTCTTGAATTTGCTCCATGAGTTCTTCACTTGTTAACCCTGCATCAGCCTCAATCCATTGTTGTGAACAGGCACCCAACGAAAGCACGAGAGTTATTGCTCCTACACTTTTTATCATCTTTTGAATTCCATTTGTTGTTTTCATGGGTTTTACCTGCTTCATTTATTTTGAACTATTTCAAGATAAAGAAAATCTTTCTTGGTGTTCCTGGCCATCCACATGCATATCCATCCACACTACTCACATAAACTTCACCGCGAAATGTATTTTGATATGAGTAGCCATCAGTTCCTTGAACAGCTTGGGCATCATAAAACTCCATATAAGGAATGTAGAGTTGAGCCACGCGCCCATCATCATGAACAGCTTCTAAACTTAAGTTTGTTAAGTTCCATACACTTGAAAGGTTACTTGCATAAGTTCCGTTGGGTTGCACCACTCGAAGCCTCCAATAACCAGTTGTAAATGGACATTCTGTGATTGGTGTTGATAAAACTTCCATATAGCCACCAAGATCAACCGGACCACTATAAGCCGAGTTAGTATTTACAACTGGTGAATAAAGGGCTAGCGCGAAGTCAACAGCATCATCCATTGAAGCATTTGCTGCCGTCTGTAACTCATCAGTGTAAGAGCCACAGCTTGCACAAGCGGGATGGCCATTGCGATCGGGTGCTGTAGCCACTGCTGCACCTTTCTTTTTATCTTTTCCACAACCTGTAAAAAGGATGGAAACAGATATTAAGGTGACAACTAAAAACACCCACGCTGTCCATGAATCTTTTTTAAAAGTTAGGGTTTCCATTTTATACCTCTTTGTTTTCCTTTATTTTTTAATTTTAAAGTTCATCATTAAATGCATCGTTAATATTAAGGCCTTGAAACGAGCCCAACAATTTGTAATCACTATCTGGATTAATCGCTCGTGTTGTATCCACACCGTATCCATTTTTCCAAGTTCGGCAATCGTAAGGACCAATCGAGATAAACCAACAATAAGTTCTTGGGCTTCCAAAACCTGGTAAGTATCCATTCAAAGGATTGGGAGCATAGGCTAAGT
>JAGRAB010000049.1 GCA_020435085.1 Bdellovibrionales bacterium
TCTTCAATAAGTATCCCTAAAACACTTTCTACAACTTTTGCCTTTTCTTCTTCGATAGAAGATTTTTTAAATTCAATGGCTGCAATAAAAAGCAAGAGTAGTCCAAAATAAAAAAGTGATCTTAATGATAATAGCTTCATTTTGTTTCTCCTGCTTGGTAGGAAACCAGTTTTCGGATGGTTGCCAAAGATTCTGCTAACTGATACTGATGAAGTGCATGGGTTAATTTTGCTTGAGTGAGAAGTGCTTCATTATTATTAAGGTCTGTTACCGAGACTTTACCAGTTTTGAATTTATTTTGGCTTAATCGAAAACTTTGTTCAGCTAGTTTGACACTTTGCTTGTCATTCAATAAGTTTGTACGCAAAGTATTGTATTCATCAACTTTTGCATCAAACTGTGACAAAAGTTGATTTCTTTGGTGTGACAGTAGTATTTCTGCACGATTTTTGTCTGCAAGAGCCTTTTTATAGTTCGCTCTATTTGTTCCACCACTCCAAATATCCCAGGTCAGAGTTACACCCACGAGTGAAGAGCTGACATTACTATCTTTGTCGAAAATTTCACCATTACTGCGGTCACTTGAACTAAAGCTATAAACAGCGTCTAGGCGGGGCAATGTTTTGGCCCTTTGTACTCTTGAAAGCTCTTCTTGATATTCAATTTGCTTTCTTAACGCCTGCACTTGAGGTTGGTTTTCTTCTAAGTCCTTTCTCATTTGTAGCTTACTAACTTCTGAATAGTTACTTTCAAATTCATCAGTAAGCTGAAGAGGTTGGGAATTATCAATGCCAAGGAGGGTTCTAAGTTGTGTATGAGCCAACTCTTGGTTAAATTTTGCTTCTTCTAATTGAGACTTTCTTGAAGCAATATCTGCCTGAAGACGAATTAAATCTCCCTGGGGTGGACGGCCTGAAGAAAAATAGTTTTGTAAAATTTTGAGGTTTTGTTTGGCGTTTTGCAAAGAACTACTGGAAATTTCTAATTGTTTTTTGGCAAGTAGACTTGAATAGTAAGCAACCTTTGTTGCATAGGTTATATCTCTTTCGACCATTGACTTTTCTAAGCTAGCTATCCCAAGAGCTATTCTGGCAGCATTTAAGCTGCCTGATAACGATCCAAAGCGAAAAAGTGCCTGCCTGATTGTAAAATCAAAGGTTCTCTCATATTTGGAGTTGAGTGAAAAGCCATTGATGACAGGCTTATCAATATAATTGTTTACATTGTAACTTGTTGAAACATTGGGCAAGGCCTCTCCTAAAACACTTCTTTTTTCCAAGCGAATTTTTTCAATTTGATTGGCTTGAAGTTTCATTTCAGGGCTATAATTTTTCGCCTTTTCAATAGCTTGATCCAGGGAGAGTGCAACCTCCTGGGCCATTGCTGGCGTACAAATTAAACTAAAAACTAAAAAAACCTTAAGCATCTTTTACTCCTACGCCATTGAGTATCCCATCTACAAAAGTTGATACATACTGGTCTCGAAAAGTTTCATTATCTATGGACTTCTTATTAACGGCTTTTCTCAACTCATTGTTTTTTGCCAAATCCATGAGGCCTCCAAAAAGAATCTGAGTTAAAATTTCCGCATCAATGTCTGGGCGAATGATTTTTGATTTTTGAGCGGATTCTACAAACTTTAGAAACTGATTATGGATATTTACAAAAATAGCTTTGAAATCTTTAGGGGCTAATTTTGCAAAAGTATCAAGGTTCCGACTTAACATTCTAAAAGCCTCATGTTCATTTGAGGCCAGAAGTAAAAATTGCTTCATAAACATTGTGATGCGAAGTTTAAACTCCTCTAAAGTCTTCGTTGGCTCAAGCACCATCATGACCATAGAGAGCTTCGATTGAGTAAAATCTTTGACGGCGGCTTCAAACAGCCCTTGCTTAGACCCAAAATGATAGTTAATGGCAGCAACATTGACTTCTGCCGCTTCTGTAAGCTCTCTGACAGAAGTGCCTGTATAGCCTTTTTCCGCAAATAAACGATTTGCCTCTTTCAGGATATTTTCTTTTGAAGAATCAGAAGACATTTTAAAACTCCCCCAAACCCATGACTGGGAACACCATCATATTAAAACATTTGTTTGAATAATCATAGTATTTGTTTTATTATTTACGGAATTTGAGTGAAATATTCAACTGTTTGTTTTAAACTTCTCATTTTGACACAAAAGGACGTTCTGGAATGAATGAACAAGGGTGGATCTTTAGATCCAAAGGCTTGTTAAAATACTTAAAAAACGGATGGCTCGATGTTGAAGGGTAAATAAAATGCGAGGGTTATTTATAGTTGCCTCTTTATTCTTTTCTAGTCTTACCTTTGCAAATCCATTGGGTATGATTTTTAGCCGCCAAGATGCGAGAGGACGTATCGAAATCAACTATCAGGCAGACACCAATCAATTAGATGATAAGAAGAAATCTAGAGAAAATCGGCTAGTTAATTATGATGGAAATTTAAATATTAACTTCTACAAAGGCGAGAAAACAATTTGGTTTTTCTCCGCAAAAGGAGATCATTTAGATACTGGCCTAGAAAATTTAATTATCGGACCTGATAGCACCCAAGTTGATGGACGGCTAAAGAACGAATCTTTTGGTTTAGGTTTTCGGCAATATTACTCCGATGAAAGCACATTAGTGACCTCAATTGACTATGGCTCTGCTAGCGATAAGCCTTTTGGTGAACCAAGAAATTCAACTGTATCTGCTAACGTCGCCTATGCATTTAGCCCCGGCAGTGAATCTCAGTGGATTTTATTTATCAACTACTCAAATAATCGTCCATTTTTGAATAATATACCGATCCCTGCATTTGCCTATGTTTATCGCCCATCGAAAAGCTTTTCAGTAACTTTAGGAATTCCTTTTGTATTTATGAGCTATGCTGATCCCCCGAAAACAATGTTTCGTTTATTCCTGAGTCCTAGTAGTGCTGGTTATGACTATGGTATCGGAATCAAAGGACCTCTTCAGATTTTCAATAATTTTACCTATCAAGTTCGCTCTTATATGCATGAAAATCGTATAAATGATGATGATAGGCTGATTTTTGAAGAAAAAACCGTTTCTCTAGGAATACGATCACCTGTGGCCCGTGGGCTTTCTTTGAGTTTTTCGGGAGGTTTAGCCTTTGATCGTTTCTATTATGAAGGTGAAGGTATGTTTGAGGAAAGCGGCGTACAACAACGTCTTAAGAATGATATTTTTATTAAGGGAAAAATGACTTATCAATTTTAATATAGGTGAAACTGAGGACAATGAAATTTGTTAGCTATATTTTTTTGATTTTAACTCTATTTAATAATTCTGCTTGTGCGACAGTTACTAGAAAAATGGAAAGCTCTATGCATTTTAAAGATGGAAAATTTCATAATACGGGAGAGATTCCAGCTAAATCCTTTTGGAAGTTTTTGACGATGAGAATGTCAACAAAATGGGAGGAGTGGCCAGATAAAGTAGAGTTTCCTGAAGGGCAAAAGCCACCGATAAAGGTTGATGGCTCTGACATACGAGTGACATTTATCAATCATGCAACTCTACTTATACAGGTTGGTGGCTATAATATATTGACTGATCCTCAGTACTCAAAAAGATGTAGTCCCCTTTCTTTTCTCGGCCCCCAAAGGGCTCACCTGCCAGGAATACCTTTTGAGAAATTGCCAAAGATAGATGTGGTTATCGTTAGCCATGACCATTACGACCACCTTGATTTAGATACCATTGAGAGGTTGGTTAAAAGGGATAACCCTAAGATCTTTGTCGGATTGGGTGTAAAAGAACGTATAAATACTAATGACAATGTAAGAGAAATGGATTGGTGGGAGGAATTTACTATTTCTGAAAAATTTAAACTTCATTTTGTAGAGGTTCAGCATTTCTCTGGTCGTAGTTTATGGGATAGGAATTCAACATTATGGGGAGGATTTGTCTTAGAGGTCGCTGATCGGAAGATTTATTTTGGCGGAGATAGCGGTTACGGAGGGCATTACCGGAAAACCTTCGAAAGGTTCGGTGCAATGGATTTATCGTTGCTACCTATAGGTGCTTACTCTCCCAGGGAGTTTATGGGGCCAGTTCATTTAGACCCCAGGCAGGCCGTGCAAGCACATAAGGATTTGAAGTCTAAAAAGTCTATTGGTATGCATTTTGGGACATTTCAACTGACAGCGGAGAGCATTGATGAGCCCGTAAATCTTTTAAGGCAAGAAAGCAGGGATGCTGATCTAAAGGAGAATGAATTTGTAGCCCTGGAGCCTGGACAATTTTGGACTTCCCAGGGAATATAATATTTGAAAGGGTCTGATAATGTTTTTTAGAGTTATTTTGTATTTATCCATCATATTTTTAATAAGTTCATGTACAAGCCTACGCAAAATGATGATGATTGCGGGCGAAAACCCTATGGAGGGGCACCCCGATACAGTTGTAATAGGTGCCCAGTTATTCTCTAAAAATTGCGTACAATGTCATGCTGATGATGGAAGTGGCCAAGGTCAGCTTGCCAAAACTTTAGATGAACAACCAGCGAATTTACAAGAACTTGCAAAGAGAAAGTCAGTTAAAACATTTGCTGCTAACATATATTATGGCAAGAATTTGATGCCAGCGTACAAGGATGTGTTGAGTGAAGAGGAGATATGGCACCTTGCCAATTTTGTTAAGTCGTTGGGTCAATAAGATGTTTAATCGAAACTAAGTAGAGAACCATGCAAGACTATGCAACCTTTTTGTCAGAATAAAGATTCTCTACAAAACTCCTAACATTGATATGGCTGTAGGACATTGCCGTTGATGCCTGACTCCAAGCCATATACTTGCTAATTGCAACAGAATCTATGCCTCTATTTATCATTTCACTAATTGAAGTATGACGAAGTGAATGGGATGATAACTTAGGGTGAATTCTTTTAAATTGCTTGAAATATGCAACTTTACTTTTTCTATAAATTTTTTCATCTGGTCCCAACTTCAATAACTGTTCTCTCACCCATTTTGCGGCAACAGGTCGAATAGCTCCCTCTCTACAGTCGATTTTATTTCTCTTTTTTGCCACCTCAATATCATCAACAAAAAGGAGGTTTTTTTCTTGATCATATCTGAAATTAGACTTCCTGACGCCCCGAAACTCAGTCAAACTAGAAGAATTAACTCTGCCTCCTAAAATTTCAATTGACCGAGCAGCAACAGAAAGTTGAACTATAAATGCCAACTTAAATTCATCAGAAAAATTTGAATCACTAATTAATTCAATTAGAAATTCATCAATCAACTGATCTTTGATTTGTGCGTGCTTGTTGCAAGCGACGGTTATAAATGGGATCAAAAACGACGGAACAACGGTCCCATGGTCCACTGGTTAAAATCATAACAAAAGGGTCCAGGTCTTACATAAGTCTATCTATATAGGTTGTATCTTTACCGAATAGTTAGGCTATGGGTGATCTTAAAGCTGTGGATATTATTGATGCCATAACATCTAAGTGTATTGTTTGTGGTCATATGTTTTCAGTATGTCGCAGTTGTTGGCGTGGTCAAAAAACTTGTTCAAAAGAATGTTCCCGTGAGAATTATTTACGTCGTCGTCGATTAACACAAAAAAGATACTCAAAGACTGTTAAGGGGCTGGAGAGTGGTCGAGTTCGCCAGCGTCGTCGATATAAAAAAAGTGGATCTGATGATCCGCCATGGAATTTACCTCACTGACCCAACTACAAATCAAAGTTTTAAAACATTAAAACCTCATCAAGCTGGCCACTGTATTTGCTGTGGGCGTCCAGTCGCTCAAACTTTTCTAAAGTTTGAAAAGAATTTTTCATTTAGATCACAGAGGTTTTAATGCTTGAAGCAGAAGTTCAGTCCAAAATTTTAAATTTGTATTTCAATGAAAAGAAATCAATACGTCGCATTGCTCAACTGGTAGGAGTTGACCGCAAGGCTGTAAAGCGAGTCATACATCGTCGCAGTATTCAGCTTGAGAAGTTAAGAGCAAAGAGGCCAACATTATTAGATCCTTATAAGGATCAGGTAAAAGAGTTATTAATTAAAGATCCCAATATGGCAGCATCAACTATGCTCACTCGTCTGAGAGATGCTGGATATATTGGTGGTCTTACAATACTGAGGAGTTATGTAAGAGAACTTAAAGCAAAGGCTTCACCTCGATTAAAGGAGGCATTTTTACGTTTAGAGTTCGCGCCAGGAGAATGTGCCCAAGTGGATTGGGGTGAGTTCGGTGATCCATTTAAAAATGGGGTTAAAATTCACTGTTTTGTAATGGTGTTATGTTATTCAAGGATGACCTATATTGAGTTTACAAGATCAGAAAGATTTGAGGACTTCATCCGTTGCCATGAAAATGCATTTAGTTATTTTGCAGGGGTTCCAAAAGAATGCTGGTATGACAATTTAGCAACAGCTGTACAGGACAGGTATAGTGGTCTTGTGAGGTTTAATCCACGATTTTTTGCCTACATGGGACATCATCATATTGCACCTCACGCTTGTAATCCTGCTCGTGGAAATGAAAAGGGCCGAGTTGAGGTTGGGATTAAGTTTATACGCAGTCACTTTTGGAGTGGCCGCGAGTTTAAAGACTTTGATGATCTTTGCACACAAGCTATTTTGTGGAGGGATCAGTATTTAAATTTAAGAGAACATCGAAGTACAAGGCGTCTTGTTAGAAATCAATTTGAATCAGAAGAGAAGATTGTTCTTCGCCCAATGAATGATCTAAAATATGACACCGATGAAGTTATATCCAAGGTCGTAGGTCCTGACTTTCATATTACTTTTGAAAGTAATAAATACTCAGTTCCGTGGACTCTAGTCAGTCTTCCAGTGACTATCAGAATTAATGCAAAGACATTAAAGGTTTATTACCAAGAAAAGTATGTTGCTGGCCATGAGAGAAGTTATTTTAAAAATAAAGTTTTTACAAATCCTAAACATCAAGAAGGTCTTTTATCGAGAAAGCCTGGGGCACAGTCACGAGATAAAGAGAGAGTAGTTGCTGTTTTACGGCTTGGTGATGGAGTTAGGCAGTATTATGAGTCACTTCGTGCAAGTTCTAGATCACTTCGCATGGAGGTTAATCGTCTTCTTGGATTATCGGCTGTTTACGGAGCTGAAAGTTTAAACCAAGCCTGCTTTGAACTATTGAAAGATGGAATTATCGGGATCGACAACTTAGAGCGTTACCTGCGGGTGGAGAATGTAGCGACAAAAAATCCAGAGCTAATGCATTTTAATAAAGCAAAGCTCAATCACTTTGTGCCAGGTGTAAGTCTTCAACCCTATGACGAGCTTTTAAAAAAAGAAGAAGAACAAATAACAAATCCAAATGAGGGAGATAAGAGCAATGAGTGAAGTAGATCGTGAATATTTATACAAAAGCTTTAAAGAGTTAAAACTAAAACATTTCCCAGAAGTTGTAGAAAAGGGTCTGAATAATCAAGACCCAAAGTACCAGTCTCAAACAGTTCACTTGCTGAAACGATGCTGTGAAAAGGAAAAGTCTGAGAGGAAAACATCACAAATAGCTTCTCGAATCAAGTCAGCAAAATTTGGGCAACTTCAAACAGTAAGTGATTTTGATTTTAAGCACAGTAAAATGACACAAAAAATTGAAAATTCATATTTATCAATCCACAATAGTATTGATAAAAATAATTTACCCAAGGCGATCTTTGTTGGCAATCCTGGGGTTGGCAAAACTCATTTAGCAAGATCTCTTGGCTATGCTAGCTGTCAAAAAGGGCTCACTGTTTTATTTATAACAGCGGCAGCCATGTCAAATAGTCTTTTACAAGCTCAAAAACTTGCTCTGCTTGATAAAGAGATCGCAAGACTTAAAAAACCACAAGTTCTGATTATAGATGAATTAGGCTATGTGGACTTCGATGCACAAGGCAGTCAATTATTTTTCCAAGTAATATCTGCTCGTCATGATGCAGGTCTTGGTCTGGTTGTAACAACAAATCTAAATTTTAGTCAGTTCAATCAAATTTTTGCCAATGAGGCCGTTGCGACAGTGGTTGTGGACCGAATGGTGAATGAGGCTGAAATATTTTACATGGAAGGAGAGTCTTATAGAAAGCATCAGCGTGCTATGAAGATCCAGGCGAAGAAAAAGTCTTAATCTTCAAAAATGAGAATTTCAAAATTTAGTTCGCGAATATTTTTTTGCTCGACTCAAGCAAAGGCATTTCTTTGACAATTTGGAATTATTAAAAAAATTAGGTATATCGCTGACTCTTAGGTGGTCCCCATGGGACCGCTACACCGGTGAAAATGGCCCCTTTTGTTCCCGTCGCTTGCAACCAATGGGCTCTGTTTTAAATGCCTCTATAACCTCAGGAATTTCCGCTAAACCCGAAAGCTCAATGGGGACCACAAACATATTCATCGGGTCCATAAATTTTCTAAAATGTTCTTCAAGAGTTTCAATCGGGATATCTACTAATGAAGTTCTTGTTTTCAATCCAACCGGAGCAACGTGAGCAATTTTCCAACCTTTTTTATTAGGAGTATCTATCAAATGTTTAGTCTGACGGTATTTTGATTGCTTTTCGGTGCCCTTGATCGCAAAAGCAACAGGAATAAGGTCATTACTCAGAAATTCTTTTATCTGAGGCAATCCAATATAGTTATCGTTATAGCACATACTAAACGACCAATGAGCCGGACCATTATCACACGGAATTAATACTCTTCCACTAGAATGGATAACCTCACTCCCTCTTGGAAACTTATCATTAAATTTACGAATAAAAAGAGGCATTGACTCATCTTCGACCCAATCCCGAATTAATCTTGCCCACCATTCTTTATGGACCTGCTCCGGTTGAGCTGAATCCAAAACTACTTTCAGCTCATTGATGGATTCGCCAAATAGATGCTGAAACTTTTCCATTTTTTTCTCAAAGTCACTCGCTGATACTATTCTGTTACGATTGAAATTCTGAAGTATTGATTCTAAATCTTTCATGCGTTCCTTAACTCATTACTTTTCTGAATAAAACTCTGATATTTTCACTTTCCTCCCTAATAGCTTACTACAAACAGCTTGTATGGCTAATAACGTATGCCAGGTGGGATTTGCTTGTTCTTTATCCTTGATTATTCGGCCTATGCTACTTGTAGGCACATCAAGCTCACGGGCAATTTTAGTCTGACTTATAATATTTGGTTCTCGCTTCTGCTCTAAAACAATAAATTCAGCAAGCCTAAATTTTACTTGCCTTTGACCTAATTTCAAAAATTTCTGATATTGTTTATTTTCAGACCGCTTTCTTTTCGTTTTTGTTTTTTTCTTTTTCATAGTGCCTCGTTTTCAAACAGTATACTCTCTATTCGGGAAATTAGCATAAAAGATATAACCTTTTATGTTGACACATGGCATTAAAGATTATATCTTATAAGATATGTTTGATGAGAATACGATCAATAGAATTGAGAAGCGAATAGTTAGATACTGCCGAAGAAAACTCCAAAGAATCCTCTTCAAAAAAGTAAAGAGTAAGAAAAGTCGTAGACTGGTCTATGGGCTTGAAACCGCTTTTTATAGAACTGCTCGCAATGAATCAACCTGGGGCAGATACGGAAAGAAGTAATTCAGGAAGCAAACCTGACTTTGTAGGTATAAGCGGAAGCAACTCGGTCTTAACTTATGATGTTTAATTTTAGGGACGATAACATGGAAAAGAAACTAATAATTAAAAAAGTTATGAAAAAGAGTTTTGGTGAAATACTACAGAGTTTATGTAAAAGAAATGAGTTAACCCAAAAAGAGTTAGCTAAAGCCATTTCTGTATCTCCTAAAACTATTCAAGAATGGATTGGTAAGTCTGGAAGAATTCCTAGAGATCCAAGGCACCTTAAGAAACTTGCTAATTACTTTGATATATCCCTACATTATCTTCTTTTTGGGGAAGACGATCCACAACACTTAATAGAAGACATTTTAGATAAATCTGAAATTCACACTGGCTTATATGAAATAACGATAAAGAAAGTAAAGGTGAATAAAGATGGTCAGTGATGGTGGAGATACGGTCTTAGTTGCCGACGATTTAAAGGAATACCTTAACTATATGAAGTTTCAGTATCAAGAGGCTGGACCCTATAAGGTATTGACAGCAAATAATGGCTTAGAGGCTCTTGATATCTTGAAAACCGAGTATGTCACATATCTAATTACTGATCACGATATGCCTGGCCTCAATGGATGCGATCTAATTCGAGAAATCGTAAAGGCGAGAATTCAATTAAAAGCAATTATCATAGCCACTGGGCACCCTGATAACCTTGAGTGTTTTGAGAATCTTAAAAAAGAACTTGGGGACAAAGTAAATTTAAAAGTAACCAGCAAACAAAAAGCACTCGAAATTCAAACTTTAAAAGAAATGTTAAAGAATAGATGGGAGAAGGTATGAAAAAAAATTTACTTATTACACTAGTCTTAAGTCTCGCCCTGCTTGGGTGTAAAGGCGGAGGAGGCAGCTCTAGTGATGCTTCTACGGACCCCGGAGACATAACTGTTTGCCAAGACCCCACGGCTACTAATTATGGGTTTATAGGCGAATGTGAATATGGATCAGGTGGAGGAGGTTCTTCAACCTTTTCTGGATGGTACACTAGAGACTTTCTTTTAGGTCAACCAGATATTTCTGAGTTTAAAACTGAAACTATTCAGGTCGAAAATAAACTAAAAATTGGTGTTACTGATGCTGGATTTGGAGACTATGCTTTTGGAGTCTATGAGCCCTCCTGTGGGGCCTATACGGAGCGGAAGTTCATAGCCATACAAGAGGGCTATAATAATGAACCTCTTGTTTTAGGGGTTACAGTGAGCCACAACGATGTGTCTGTGACAGGCCTTGGGCTTAATATAACTTGTAATGCTGGCTTTTGTAATTCAGCCCAAATCAATTCAGCCACAGATGAAATTGAGGCTACTTGTGATAACGGAATTCTTGATTTAGATAACTCTCAAGAGCTGGCTGCAAATGACCAATTTGGGATTATGATTTATGGAACAAGTCTTTATGTTCTATTTTCTGTTGATGTAATAGAAAGTAATTTCCCAGATTCGTATGGCCAATACACTGGCTTCCTTATTGATGGTGGAAGTACAAATAACACTTATCTTTTATCTCAAAATTCTACCCTGAAATACGATTGGGGCTATGGATCTGGAGGCAGTGAGTTTGATACCCCAGACCGTTACTCTCTTGGTTATGAAGGCGGTTATGCTTTTATGGGTACGGATGAGTTTAATGTTAAATCCATAAAAATATTTTTTGAAGGTGTTGACGATGGTTCAGGTGGAACAACTCTTGGTGTGTTTTCAATACTTGGTAATATAACTTACCCAGGAGCTGGAAATTATACTTACACAGGAAACGGCAATCATCTTATTTTTTATTCGGCAAT
>JAGRAB010000050.1 GCA_020435085.1 Bdellovibrionales bacterium
AAAAAAAAAAAAATAAAAAAATTATTTAAATAAAATTAAAAATATTCTATAATAATAATTAAAGAGGCAAAAAATTGGGGAAAAAACAATGACTTCTAATACATACGGACTTACTGAACAGCAACTTTCTTATACTCAAGCGATTAATGATTATTTAGATCGTCCTTCTGAGTCGACCCTCAATAACCTTAAAGTCTCACACCAAGAGAATAATATCGGTGATTCTGCTCTAATTAATGACATTGCTAAACAACATTTCGCTGAAAAAAATGCCTCTGTTCCCAACTTGAAGACAAGAACAATCACTATCAATGCAGAAATGAAATTATTCATGGGCGAAGTGATTAAGCCGAGCGAAAAGACCGGATTAAGAAACCTCGGAAACACTTGCTGGGGTAACTCAACGCTTCAGACCTTTGTTCTTTCAAATCCAGACATCGACCCTCTACTGACAACACCTCTTGAGCAACGGAAATCTGAGCCAAGTGAGAAATTTGAAGCTCGAAAAGCATTTCAAGGCAACTTAAAAGCTTTAAAAGATGAGTACTCGAAAGAATCTCCAGACCAAACTCAGATTACCAAACTTCTCACGCAAGTCTGGACTTCTGATGTGTTAAAAAGCTCAAGTTTGAGACCTATGAATCAACAAGAAGATGCCCATGAGTTTTTAGTGCTCACCTATGAAGCTCTTGATGCCGACAAGCACGGACAAATTTCTTTTGAAGAGCGCAGCAAATTAGTAAAGCCTGAGGAGACGAGCCATTCAACAGGCGGTATTCATCAAATCATCATTACAAACCCAATCGGGACTGATCCAACTTTACAAAAGACCATCGACGGAATGTTTAAAGTTGAAACTGGCGTCAAAGCTTCAGACAATGAAGGGAAAGAGGTCAGAGCAAAAAAGAACCTATACTACAGCTCTACAAACGTGGATGTGAGTGTTCCATTATCTCTCACAGTTCAGATGCCAAGATTTGCATATAGTGGGACAGGTCAAAAAGTCACAACAGAAATCAAAGGATTTGATCAAAAGATCAGAGTTCCTTTTCACGATGATAAAGGCAATGTTGTTAAACATGGTGTCTACCAAGTTGAGAGCGTTGTCATTCATTTCGGCACAACCTTAACAAGTGGACACTACATTTCACTTGTGAGAACCGGCCCTGACTCTTGGGAAAAACGGAATGACAGCGATGTCCGTTCTATCACTTCTGAAGAAGCTTACAAAATGATGCAAGAAAATGGGTACCTCGTCCGTATGTCTCGCATTGAAGAAGCAGCAGTAGGCTAATTAATAAAATCCACTTTTGCACATTAAAATTTTTAATATATTGTAAATTTTTTGTTTACTTGTTTTTAAGTACAACAAAATTATTAATATATATAAAAAGAAAGGTGGAGAAATGCCCTCTGTTACAAACCCCATGAGGTTGATTCCTCGAGAAGCACAAACCCTCATTCAAGATCATACAGAAAAAGCTCCATATACCCCTATACTCGATGTTGAGCCGATTCTTCGCAATTTTAGCCCTTTATTTCTA
>JAGRAB010000051.1 GCA_020435085.1 Bdellovibrionales bacterium
TCTCCTATGGGGCTTTCCGTATCTTCCTGGTTGAGTTTAATTATTATAGGTGTAGGTTTTTATTTATTTAAAACCAAAAACGTGCACCAATACCCAAGTTAAAATCCACGTCTGTTTCTTCTAAAACATCAAGAATTAAAGCTATTTCACCAAAAATTTCAACAGGTGGATCATCAAACATATAATGAACTCCAAACGGAGCCCTTGCCCCAAAACGAAAATCTTCATCTTTGTTATCCGTATCACGCTCTTTGATACGAGCTCCAATTCCGAAGTAAATATCAATATCAATGTGATCTATTTCAAATGCCCCTGGTTTATGCATCAAGTAGGTTGAGTGAATATGATAATTGACATCATCTCCTAGCGACCAGCCAGCAGCCGCGTCAATAGACCTATTGTTTCCTAAGCTATAGGCGGCACTGATACCTGTTGGTGCTCCTAAGATAGCACCAATTCCAAATTTTTTAGATTCTGCAAACGCAACACTCTGGATAAAAAAACAACTCCAAAAAACTAACTGAAAAAATATAAGTTTATTAGAACGCACTTTTTAAATCCTCCTCTGCGTTGAGGCTTGACCTTCAATAACCCTCAACGTTTAATACAACACCTAAACAAAGGAGTTGTCAAAATGAACTCATCTTTTACTTTTCTTGTATTTACTTTTTTTATTTTTATATCCCCTCTTTCTTTTGCTAAATCGCTTGTTAAGTTAACTCCTGCACCAAAAGGGGCAAAAGCTTACATTATCTCTCCAAAAAATGGAGAAACAGTAACATCTCCAGTAAGAGTTGTTTTTGTGCTTTAAGGAATGGGTGTTGCTCCAGCAGGTGTTCAATCACCTGAAACAGGCCATCACCATCTGATTATTGATGGCGACTTACCTCCAAAAGGTCTAGCTATTCCAGCCAATGAAACATATAAGCATTTTGGCAAAGGCCAAACGGAAACAACTATTGAGCTCAGTAAAGGTACTCATACTTTACAGCTGATTTTAGGTGACTACCAGCATATCCCCCACGAGCCTATGATTCACTCTGATAAGATGACGATCACTGTGAAATAAGTGAATTTCAAGAATAATTATCTCAATTCACAAGTCACCAAGGAGGTTTGTTACTTTGATTGCAAACCTGCTAAATCGTATTTTCCTACGGCTTCTGGTCTTTTGGCCAGAAAGTCGTTTCTGATTTTTTCCGATAAATGAAACAGTCATAGCTTTCAACAGCTGAGGTGTTTCATTGAAAAAATGGATGGAAAAACTTGTCAACCAATTCGACATTAATCCTGAGGAAGAACCCAACAAGAACTCTACATCTGTAGCCCCTCCTTCAATGACAGAAGACCGAGCGACATTGATTTTACTTATCGATGCCTATTGCAAAAATATGTTAGATATTGAACAACACCCTATTCGAAAGGTTCGAGATACTTTTGATAATTTCATTAAAGAAATTGTCCAACCTAAGGCCAACTTAGAAAAAACACTTTTCCGTTTTCGTCAGTTTTTTGCTTCTTATCGAATTGATGAATACACATACGTTCAAAAAACATTTGATGAGTTTCGAGGTATTATTTGGGATTTTGTGGATCAATTAGCTGAAGACCTCCACGCTGAAAAAGAAGAAGATAAAATTGTAGGAAAAAGTTTAGAAGAGCTGAAGGAAGCCGTTGAAGCCAATTCCATTGATGAGTTGAGGCTTCAATCACGACAATTTATCGATACCTATATTGAGCATCAAACCCGACGAGAGCTACGACGCTCTGAGCGGATGAAATCTGTGAAAGAAAATCTTGATTTAGTCAAAAAGCAATTGAGTGATGCCAATCAAAATATGCGCCTCGATCACCTCACACAGGCACTCAATCGAAAAAGCTTTGATGAACAGCTCGGGCAGCAAATTCGTTTTTTTCAGCTCGCTGGAACACCTTCAACAATTATTTCTATGGATATCGATCATTTTAAAAAATTCAATGATACCTACGGACACGCCATTGGTGATTTTATCCTCGTTGAGTGCGTAAAATTATTAAAAGAGCAATTTAATAACGAGAATGAACTTGTTGCTCGTGTTGGAGGCGAAGAATTTTGCATCATTCTTCCTGGAACAACCCTTGAGGGAGCCACTCAAAGAGCCGAAAGCACTATCCAACGCATTCGAAAAGAAGTTTGGCTGGAAGACGGACATGAATTAAAGTTCACCATGTCTATGGGTATTGCTCAAGTTCTAGAAAAAGAATCTGCCGAAGATTGGTTAAAACGAGCTGATGAGGCACTTTATGCCTCAAAGCATAATGGCCGAAATCGATACACTGTTGCGTCTCATTTAAAGAATGCCGCTTAAACAACAATTGACAGCTGTTGAACATTTCCACAACTGTCTGGCAAAATACCGGTAACTATTGATTTTGACAAATGATTTTATGACATACGGATGAAAGAGTTTTGAACCCTTATCTCTAAAAGAATAAGATAAGAGTTGGTTTTCTACTTGCAGATGCCTCAAGTATGAAAACACTCAATTTAAAACCAATAATATTTGCTCTAATAATAAGCCTTCCATTCACAGCATATGCTCAAACAAAACGCTTAGGCTTTTACCAAAAAATCACAGATGCATTTTCTCTTTCAGCACCCAAAGAGATTTCATTGCAACGTGTATACCACTCCAGAAGTCTTTATAATGGTCTCTTGGGCTATGGCTGGTGTCTAGATTTTGACAAATCCTTAGAATTTAGCCAACACCACACCATCATTTTTAAGTCTTGTCAGGTGGATCAGGCGATCCATTTTAAATTAGAAACTGCTCAAGGCAATACCTTTATATATAAAAATACTTCTTTTCCTGAATACCAAATTCATCAAAAAGATCAATATTTCTATTTGTTTTATAAAAATCAAAATTGGATTTTCAATCAAAAAGGACAACTTATTTATGGCAACATAGAATCAAAACATTGGTCCTTTGAGTATAATGATAAAAATTTGCTTGTTGCTATTATTTTACAAAACAAATATCGCATTCGTATTCATCAAAATCTTAACACACATCTTATTGAGAATATGGCTTGGAAAAATTTTTCTATCCACTTGAAATATCAAGATTATACTCTTATTGAGGTCGCCTCTCCTCTTTTAAAATGGAGTTATCAGTATGATTCTTCTCAAAATCTCATTCAAATGACGTCATCCAAAGGGAATTTTCAAAAAATAGGATATGACCTTAAATTGGACCAGATCTCTTATTTAGAACTTAATGGATACCAACTCCACTTTGATTCAGAAGGCCATCTCCTCTCTATAAAAGATCCCAAGCATCAAACAATTCAGTTTGAGTATAACTCTCAAGGCAAACTTCTCACCCTTCGCTCCTGGAAAAACAATAAGATCTCAGTCACTCAATGGGATAAGTACATTTTAGCTTCTCCTCCCAATGAAAAATGGAAATGGACCCAATATCTAACAGCAGCTCAACAAGCAGAGGAGTTTTTAAAAAAACTATAAAACATAAAGGAGTAAATAATGAGAACACCTTTTATAGGATTACTTCTACTCATTCTTTCTCTTCACGTTTCTTCACTTGATTCTGTACATAATGAACGTCTCCCACTTCAAATGAATGAATTTCAACCTAAAGAAATCTCAAAGCAACGCTCTCCTTCATGGGACCTGAAAATGATTCACTTGCCTGAGGCCCTAGGATACTTTAACCCTTCTCTTCCGGTAGTTATTGCTGTCATCGATACAGGTATTGACATCAATCACCCTGCTCTTAAAGATTTTCTTTGGGTGAACCCCGGTGAAACGGGTCTTGATGCCCAAGGAAGAGATAAAGCAACAAATCAGATTGATGATGATAAAAATGGATTCGTCGATGATGTCCATGGGTGGAACTTTGCAGGCCATAATAATCACGTTGATGATGAGCATGGACACGGCAGTCATGTTTCTGGAATCATCACTCGCATTGCTCCGCATGTAAAAATTATGGCTCTCAAATATTATGATGAACAATCTGATGGCGGACTTCATTTATTAAATACCATTCGAGCCATTAACTATGCCACACAAATGGGAGCAAAAATTATTAATTATTCTGCAGGGGGGCTCTCACAAAATGCTCAAGAAAAACTCGCTATTGAAAGGGCTGCACGAAAAAATATTCTCTTTGTTGCAGCGGCAGGTAATGAAGCTTCAAACTCTGATATTTCTGGCTACTACCCTGCCAACTACCCCATTGACAATATTATTTCTGTAACAGCTGTGAATTCTGAGCAACGCATTCTTTCCTCTAGTAACTACAGTGACACTCAAGTAGATATTTCGGCTCCTGGAGAAAATATTTACTCCACACTTCCCAATGGTCTTTATGGATACCTCACAGGTACCTCCCAAGCCACAGCCTTTGTCACAGGAGTTGCTGCCCTTCTCTACCAACAAAAACCTGAACTTATGATTCCTCAAAATATGATTGACCATCTCGTTCGAACAGGATCAGTGAATGAAAAACTTTTGCATAAGGTGAGATATAAGAGCCAACTCAATGCTTATTTGGCTCTTACAAAAGAGAATGGCTCTTTACAATCGGCAGAATCCGTTCAATTCGAAGCTGCCCATTTACTCAAATCTCTCCCAGTTGACTCTGAGCCCATTGTGATTCAACGAGCTCCCAGTGGAAGATTTTAAAATACTCCTCTATATTTCAATACCATTGATATATCGATCCATGGTTGATAACCCTAGTTGCTCAATCGCCGCTCGCTGGTTACAAGAACGACAGAGAACTCTTAAATTCTCGACCTTATTACTACCGCCACGAGCCACACTCACTTGATGATCTATTTGAAGAAAGTACTTGGAACCGCAGTTTTCACATTTTTTCTCAGCCTTTTTAAAAACAATCGCTCTCTTGGCAGCACTGAGGCTTCGAGGGTTTTGACTGGGTTGTTTCCTTACTTTTGGTTTCACCTCTGTTCGTGGCTCTGTCACTTGCAATTTTTCCTCAACAAGATGTTGCAGTAATTCTTGCTCACAGTGAATATTTAATCTTGATTTTAAAAGTTGCAGTTGATCGCGATCCAAGTAAATTTTTAATAATGTTTTATCTCCGATATTACGTTTACTAGGCTTTTTATCTAATGAAACTTCAAAATTATTTTCATGAGCAATTTTTTCTAGTTCTCTTTCGCACTCTCTCGTACTCTTGTTTTTTACTCTCTCAA
>JAGRAB010000052.1 GCA_020435085.1 Bdellovibrionales bacterium
GTTCGTAGTAGCACGATAAATTTTCCACAGCCCCTAGAGTGTGTTGATGTTTTATCTGAAAGAAACGTCAAAACACCCTAATCACGAATAAAGTGGCAAGTGTATCCGCCTGGATTTTTTTTCAAGTATTCTTGGTGATAAGATTCTGCGGAGTGAAATTCATGAAAATCAGAGACTTTTGTAACGATAGGTTTTTGCCAGCGTCCACTTTCTGTGGCTTGCTGAATTGCTTTTTGGGCGGCTATTTTTTGATCTTGGGAATGACAAAAAATTTCAGATCGATATTGGCTACCAATATCATTGCCTTGGCGATGGAAAGTTGTTGGGTCATGGATGCGAAAGAAAAACTCTAAGATGTCATCATAACTGATCTTTTCTGGATGAAATTCTATTTGGATGGCTTCAGCATGCCCCGTAGTTCCCGTTTTTACGGTTTCATAAGTAGGATTTAGAGTTTGCCCTCCAGTATAACCAACAGTGGTTTTTATTACACCAGGAAGTGTTCGAAAAAGTTCTTCAACTCCCCAAAAACACCCACCGGCCAATGTTGCTTTATTCATGGGATGAACTTTCAAGAAGAGTGAGGAGTTCTTCATATCCTTCATTTTTCATTTCTGATTTTGGTATAAATCGGAGAGATGCTGAGTTAATGCAGTAGCGAAGTCCGGTAGGGTTTGGGCCATCATTAAAGACGTGGCCGAGGTGGCTATCGCCGTGTTTTGATCGCACCTCGGTTCTTACGCGAAAAAGTTTTCGATCTTGTTTCTTCACAATAAGGTTCTCATCAATTGGTTGATAAAAGCTGGGCCAACCTGTCCCTGAGTCGTATTTGTGATTGGAGGCAAACAAAGGTTCTCCAGAAACAATGTCGACGTAAATACCTTCAGCCTTATTATCCCAGAACTCATTTTTAAAAGGAGGCTCTGTAGCATCTTGTTGAGTGACCTTAAACTGCATGGGGTCTAGTTGCTTAACTTTTTCCAAATCTTTTTTATACATACTTTCACCTTTTCATTTCGGGCTGATGTATCGTCCAAATATGTTTTACTCCTAAAGAACAGGAAATTTCAAGAAGGTCTTTACTTTTGACTTGATTCACCCCATGAGGTGTTCCAGTAAAAATGAGGTCATAGGGGCAAATAGGAAAGTGCTCTTTGACGTGACTAAGAATTTTATCAAAACTAAAAATCATATCATCTGTATTACCGTTTTGACGAAGTTGTCCATTAACACTTAATTGAAAATTGAGAGAAACTAAATCACTCATTTTTTTTGCGGGAAGGGCTGAGGAAATGGCTGCCGCTCCAGGAAAACTTTTTGCAAGCGTCCATGGGTGGGAGTTTTTTTTAAGTTCTTCCTGAAGAGTCCTTTCGGTAAAATCAATTCCTAAATAAGCATTTAAAAAATTGAAATCCTCACCCACTTGTAAAACAACCTCAATTTCATGGTGTATGTTTTTGAGCCAAAATGGGAAAACTAGTTGGTCATTGGAGGCTTGCAAGCAAGATCCTGCTTTTAAAAAGATTATTGGCTTTTCAGGAATAGTATTCCCTAATTCTTTTGCATGCTCAGAGTAGTTTCGACCCACGCACCAGATATTTCGAGTTTTATGAATATTCATATACAACCTTTTTTAATTTATGTATCAAATAAAACCAATGTCGAGGTAGGAATTTGTCTCAAAATAAGCCAGTTACCTCATTTTTTAAGAGTTTGTGAAAACTTCATAACATATTGAGATTTTAATAAGTTATCCCAAAAATCTGCCGATAAGTTAACAAATACTTAACGATAAACTCAATGAACTTAATTTAAACAAGTTTCGTTTTTGAGGTAGGAACGTTGGCGGCCTTTTTAAGAAAACTTCTTCGTGGATTCATTATTGTCATTTTGGCAGGAGCTATTGTCTCTTGTGGTGGCCAACCTGAAGATGATCTTGATCCTAAAGCTGTCATTCCTCCAGGTATGAGCATTTCTGATGTGGCTGGAGTTGAGGGCTCAACTCTCATTTTTACCGTACAAGTCGCTTACCCTAAAGATGTGGATATCACTGTAGATTATACAACTAGTGGGTCTTCGGCTGCCAGTGGAGTGGATTTTACAAGCACATCAGGAACCTTAACGATACCTCCAGCGGCAACGTCTGCAAATATCACAGTTGCAACAACAGCCGATATTCTTGATGAAAACGACGAGGCTTTTTCAGTTAACTTATCAAATCCAGTCAATGCGGAGATTACTGATAGCTCTGCTGTGGGTTCCATTATTGATGATGACCCTCTGCCCAGTCTTTTCATTGACCCTTTCGTATTGATAACAGAAGGGCAAACAGCCACACTCACTATCAGTATTTCTGAAGTGAGTGGGCGTGATGTTAACTTTTCTTATGCAACAAGTAATGGAACAGCTGTCTCTGGATCTGATTTTCAGGCTTTAAGTGGCTCAGCTGTTATTCCTCAAGGATCTTTATCGACGACACTTTCTTTTGTTTCTGTTGATGATCTTGTCCCTGAGGCCCAAGAGTCGGCTTCTGTTGTTCTTTCAGGTCTTTCCAATGTTTCAGCGGGTCTTTTAACAATGGCCGTCACCATCAATGATGATGATGCTGGAGCAAACCCATTTGC
>JAGRAB010000053.1 GCA_020435085.1 Bdellovibrionales bacterium
AAAAGCAGAAGCTTTAAATAGCTTTATGAAAAGAGTTATTGGATCTATTGATCGATAGTTTTTAAAGACTTAACAAAAGGAGAAAATACTATGTCTAGACTGGTTGGAAAAACAGCCCCAGACTTTAAAGCAAATGCCCTTGTTGATGGAGATTTTAAAGAAATCTCATTGGGTGATTTTAAAAATAAATGGAAAATTTTATTTTTCTACCCCCTCGACTTTACATTTGTATGTCCAACAGAAATCATTGCATTTTCAGATGCTGCTACAAAATTCAAAGAAAAAAATTGTGAACTTATTGCCTGTTCTATTGACTCTGTATTTTCACATTTAGCTTGGTCACAACAAAGCCGTAATGACGGCGGAATTGGTAAAGTCAACTTCCCTATTCTTTCAGATATTAATAAAAATATTGCTGAAGCCTATGAAGTTCTTACGGATGATGGTGTTGCATTAAGAGGACTCTTCCTCATTGATAATAATAATATTATCCAACATGCAACGATCAATAACTTATCTGTTGGACGAAATGTTGATGAAGCCCTACGACTTTTAAAAGGTTATCAATACACCGCTGAACACGGCGAAGTCTGCCCTGCCAACTGGGATGAAGGAGCTGATACAATGAAGCCAGATCCTACTGGTTCAAAAGAATGGTTTAAAAAGAACCAATAATCCTCCACTCATTAGGTGCTTCTTAGGTGCCATCTTACTTAGTGATATGCGGTGCGTATCACCAAGTAAGGTGGCACCTTCCACCTTCCCTTTTTTGTCACTCATCTTCTTAATATTTTTTTCAAAATCTCATCTCCTCAAATTAAACCACACAACACTCTGACATATTCCCATTTTTTTGGTCTCTGTTTTGCCCATCTCTTTTATGAATTTGTTCAATAAGAAATAAGATGGGGTTGAACATGAGAATGATGAAATTAATACTTAATGCATTGCTGATTTTTGGCACCATGCCCGTACTCAATGAGTATGGCTTCAGTTCTTCTGAGGCTTTGGCTCTGAGCTCAGCACAAGTGAAGCCTAGCTTCCAACGAGAAGTTTCTTCTGTTGATCTTCCCGTAGAGGTAGAACTGATCCGAATGGTTGATCCTTTTGGAAATGAAGTCAAATACTCACTCTCAGAGCAAGTTATGGGGCGAGCATTGAGTCGAGATGATTATGAAATTCCTGGTATTAAACAAGTGGAACACTCACAACTTTGTCAGAAAACATTAAGTCAAGAGCTTGAACTAAGGAGAGTTGAGCTCAGGCTTGAGTTAGATATCATTGTTGAATCTCTGGCAAAAACTGGAAAGCCACGTCAATTAACAGAAGCCCAAATGGATACACTCTCTTCAGTTCCTAAATGTGAAAATTTTCAACTGCAACTCACTGCTATTGCAAAACTACTGAAAGGTTATGATTACGAAAGTTTTGCCATGGCAACGATTCAATAAAAGTAGAGAACCTGTTAATTATTGAACTGCTGATTGCCCCAAGCCAACTCGAGAACCACAATTATCTAGCTGTCCCTGTTGGCATTGTTGTTTATAAATAGCTGTGGTTTCAACAAAAAGAGTGGGGCCATAGGCACTATGAATTGAAAGTGACCCCACTCCACCATTACTTTTTTGAGCAATAGCAGAGGCTCCATCAATATATTGATTGAGACCCACTGATTGTGCTTCTGCGGTTGCTCCCTTACTTTGTTGCCCGTCACCGTTTCCAAGATCCACCACACCAGTCCCTTCAGGAATTTCACCACTTGTAGAAGCTGAAGCCTCTCCTTCTGTTGAAGAAATATAAGAAGCATCCAAAAACATAGGGTCTGTTGGACATAAATTCTTTGCCTGTTCTATCTGGTCTGCAGCCATTTCTATATTGCAAAGAGCCGGGTTGGCCTGACATACGGGAGATCTTGAATTGGCAAGATCTTTACAGGTTGGACACTCACTTAAACTCGTATTTCCATCGCAAAAATCAACAGCAACCTGGTGATGACAAAATGTTGAGCCTACACCAGCCATAGGTTCAATCTCTGTTGAGCTTGTTGCATTATCACTCACTGTTGAGCCGCCAATGCCACAATACCTTGAGTTAAACTCCTTGCAACCGTTAGCTTTGCTATTATTCATACATGCTGTTAAAAAATAATCTTCACATTTTATGTTGGTGTAATTCGCTTCTTTTGTACAATCCACTTCGGCATTTGGATCTACTTGAGGCTGATCTTTTTTATCTTTATGACAAAGGCTTCCCATCAAACACTGCATTGCTAAAACTCCTGCTGCACCAAGGCCAACAGCTCCAAGAGTACCAAGACCGCCCCCGGATTTTCCACTTCCATCACTTTTCATGGCATCAGCAGTCAGTCCCATTTCTGAACTTTTCCCAGCTAAATATTCTGAGTTCACAGAGTCTTCATTGGCGATTTGCAAAAGAACAACACATCCCTTATCACGGGTTTCAATTGATTTTTCTGCCTCAGTAAATTGTTTTTTCTGATTATGATTTTCAGCAGCCATTGTACATCTCTGAACACATTGCTCATACTTTTGCTTACAAACCGCTGCCGCTGCAGCACTATAAAAGCTGGCATTCTCTGTTGTCCCTTGAGCTCCAGTGGCCTTATCATAACCAGCCTCTTGGTTGGCCGCT
>JAGRAB010000054.1 GCA_020435085.1 Bdellovibrionales bacterium
AAAATTCATGAACTTATTGGTCATGTAAAAGCGTATCGAAAAAAAGCAGCAAAACAATTATTAACATTGAGAGACTCAGATGATCGTAAAGCTCCAGAAACTTTAAAGGCTCATGATGAACTTGTGAAACTAAATGAAGAATTGATGGGCAAATTTGAGACCATTAATTTCAATAGAAAAACAATCAATCGTATTGTGATTAAGTTTAAAAACCTAGTGGCTCGAATGACTGAGCTACGAAAGCGCATTCGTGAAGCTACTCAAAAAACATTCCTTCCAGATGTTGAAGCACTACGAGCAAAAGGAAAACTTTTAGAGAGCAATGATAAAGAAGTGGCTCAAATGACTCGTGATATGGGCTTAAGCTTTAACCAATTTAGAAACTACTACATTCAGGCCGTGGCTGCTGATGCCCGCTTAAAGCGATTGGGTGAAGAAACTGAAATGGGCTTTGAGTGGATTCGTGACACTTATACAGATATTTGGAAAGGGGAGCGACAAGCGGATAAAGCCAAGTCTGAGCTTGTCGAAGCGAACCTTCGTCTTGTGGTCTCTATTGCAAAAAAATATACGAATCGTGGTCTTCAATTTTTGGATTTGATCCAAGAAGGGAATATTGGTTTGATGAAGGCCGTTGATAAGTTTGAATATCGACGTGGTTACAAATTCTCCACTTATGCAACTTGGTGGATTCGTCAGGCAATTACAAGAGCGATCGCTGACCAAGCAAGAACTATTCGTATTCCGGTTCATATGATTGAAACCATTAATAAGTTGGTAAGAACATCTCGTTATTTGGTGCAAGAGTTGGGACGTGAACCGATTCCAGAGGAAATTGCAGAAAAAATGGATATGCCTGTGGATAAGGTGCGTAAGGTTTTAAAGATTGCCAAAGAGCCTATTAGTTTAGAAACGCCAGTGGGTGAAGAAGAGGATTCACATTTAGGGGACTTTATTGAAGACAAGAAGGTGATTAATCCTTCTGAGGCCATTGTAAACCTCAACTTAGCGGAGCAAACAAGAAGAGTACTTTCAACATTGACGGCGCGAGAAGAAAAAGTTCTTCGTATGCGTTTTGGTATTGGTGAAGAAAGCGACCACACTCTTGAAGAGGTGGGGCAAGACTTTAACGTGACTCGTGAGCGGATTCGACAAATCGAGGCCAAGGCTTTAAGAAAGCTTCGTCACCCAAGTCGTTCAGGCAAGTTGAAAGGCTTTATGGATGGAGCTCCAGATCCAACGGGTGGCACAGAGTAAGCCTTCTAGCGAGAGAGTGTATTTTAAAGAAAGCCAGCGGGAATCATCGCTGGCTTTTTTGTTTTTTGAGTCAGAGAGTCCAGTGGATGGAGAGGGGAAGGGAAAGCGAATTGCTCGCCGCTTCCAAGCTGAGCAAGAGATTGAAATCAACAGGGCTTTCGAATAATTTCAAACCACAATCTTGCGGGGGCATAGCTTAGTTGGTTAAAGCATCCGGCTCATAACCGGAGGATCGCAAGTTCGAGTCTTGCTGCCCCTACCATTATCAGCCCGCAAATCGCGGGTTGAGTCGTATTTAGAGTAAATTAAGTAAAATCAATAACATAATCGAAAGAACGGGTTTCGCAGTTCAATTTTGAAATCACATAAAATCATCGAAAATCATGGGTGTTGCAATACTTTGTAGTTCTGGTAGTTCACAAAGGAAAAGAACCTCATGGCAGTTCCAATCAATTTCTAACCGTCTTGCTTTTACCAGTAAAGTCGACCTCTTGGTTGACGAATTTTGAATTTTAATTTTCTTCAGTACCGTCCAAGAAATCCGGTATTTACGATCTCTGAGCGACCTGGGCGACACTATTGTTCTCGGCAAGGGAGTTGCACCAAGCAAGGTCATGGCAATGGGAGGTTGGAAGGATATGGACACCATGGTGATCTATATGAGAAAGGCAGGCATAGACATCCGAGGAGCGACCAGTTGCTTAGATAATATTATTTTAAATCTGATAAAATGGAGTTGAATGGCAAACGGTACAAATTGATCTGGTTGCTGGATGAGAAAAATCAAATGTATATTGGCGTTGTCAACGCTTACCGGAGGTAGCAAATGGGTTTTCCAAGTAAAAAAGAGATCAAGCGGGTTCTTAAAAAACTGGAAAATGTAGAAGGCACGTTAGGGATGCTTGAATACCCAACCCCATTGCAAAAGTTTCGGCACGATATTCAGCAAAAGTTTGTCGGCTATAAGCTCGACAAAAAGATTTCTCAACGGGAGCTGGCAGAACTTTTAGGCATTGATGAGGGTAAGGTCAGTAAAATCCTTCACAACCGACTGGATGAGTTCTCCACCGACCGATTGATTAATCTTTACAGCAAGATCAACCCCAAGATTAAACTCAAAGTCAGCTAACGTCGAAGACTGTCGGAAAGGTCATTGATAGTCAGCCGAGAGGGCTGGGAGTCAGGTGCCTTTTTTAATACCGCATTCACATCAATGCCCTGGAGGCTCTAGCGTCTTTAAAGAGCACTGTCTTATTTACAAAGAAAGTCATGATTTTGTTGAAAGAATATGGCTATCTCCAGTCATGTGGTATTTTCAGTCGAATTTTTAATATAAATCCTTAAGGAGTTATTATGAAATTAATAATTATATCTCTTCTGTTTTTTTCGGGAATATCTGCATATGCATTAGAAAATTATACTTGTACGGGTGTTAATCAGGCTGGAAAACGTGTTGTTATTCAATATGACGAATGGGTGGATCGTGATGATGGCATTTTAGCAGATGTGACAGTGGAAGTAGATGGTCACCTTGTTGAGTCAGCACAAGGGCTTTCTGTTTATCTAGGTAATGAAGATGGCTTTGACCTTGGTGTTACAGAAACGAGTGGGAAATGGATGTTTCACATTATTTTTCCACCCAATATGTTTGGAAATGAAGAAATTGCGGCTAGATATTACCCTGAGAGAGATTTCTCGATTAAAAACTCTGTGGTTTTAATGTGTAGTCCTGGTTTAGACATTTAAATGAAATAGAGATTTATAAAAAAAGCTTTTTAAGCTTTATTAATAAAAAA
>JAGRAB010000055.1 GCA_020435085.1 Bdellovibrionales bacterium
ATAATTAATGCCTTAGGTCAAGATTCGCTGTTGATACACAACTTTGTATAAGAAGTGAAACTGTTTTTGGAGAAAATAAATCATAAACCTTTAGAAATCTTAAAGATTCCTTGAAAAATTGAACGACGCAGTTCATCTTCTTGGGATTACCTCATATTGAGGTTTTGGTGGAGGCATAAATGATGAATCAATGGATTTTAAGTGCGCTGGTTTTAATTACGACATCCGTCAGTTTTGCATCGGCAAACATTGATAGTAAAAGCTTGATTCCACTGGTGAGTCCAAGTGCAAAAAAGGGTGGGACACTATCAATTGCCTTAGACAGTGAGCCGGAAAATTTAAACCCCATTAATTCAACGGATTATTACGCACAGCAAGTTCACGATTTTACATGTGATGGTTTGATGAGTCTTAACTACGATACGTATGATTGGATGCCAGGACTAGCAGAAAGCTATGAAGTGGGTAAAGATGGCATGTCTTATACTTTCCACCTAAGAAAAAACGCAAAGTTTCATGATGGCACTCCGGTAACTGCGGAAGACATAAAGTTTGCCATAGATGCGGTGAAAGACCCAAAATTCAAAGCCAGTCACCGATTGCCTTATTATGAAAATATTGGCGATGTGACAGTCATTGATCCTTACACTGTAAGGTTCCAAATCAAGCAAGTTTACTTTAATAACTTTAGTGTCATTGTAGGTAATGAAGACACAAGAATTGTTCCTAAAAAGCAATATGGTGATCCAAAAAAGAAAATGAGTAAAAAGTTAATTTGTTCTGGGCCATATAAACTTTCAAAATATAATAAAGGCAAAAGTATTGAATTAGTACGAAATAAAGATTGGTGGGGTTGGTCGACACCTTATTTAAATAATGCATATAACTATGACAAAATAATTTTGCGGTTTGTAAAAGAAGAAAATTTACAATTGCAAATGATGGAAAAAGGGCAAATTGATTTTTTACCTGTAGGGAAAGAGGCTTTTTATAAAAAAACATTGAAAGAACCTTGGGGTAAAACCATTAAAAAAATTGAGGTCGAAAACAATGCCCCCAAAGGTTTTGGTTTTGTTGGCTGGAACCTTTTAGATCCAAAGTTTCAAGATAAAAATGTGCGACAAGCTCTGACTCATTTAATGAATCGAGAGTTGATTAATGAAAAATTTCGCTACGGAAAATCGGCTTTAGCTACAGGTCCATGGTACCGCTATAGTGTTTATGCGGATCAAGCCGTACAACCATTAAAGTTTGACCCAGAACTTGCTAAAACGATGTTGGATAAAACCGGCTGGAAAGATTCAGATAAAGATGGCGTAAGAGATAAACTTATTGATGGAAAAAAAACTGATTTTTCATTTACACTTCTGCTGCCGACACGCGATGTTGAAAAATATTTTACTCTCTACAAAGAAGATCTTAAAAAAGCCGGTATTCGTATGGATATCAAATATGTCGAATGGAATACATTTTTAAAAAGTGTCGATTCAAAAAAATTTGAGGCACTGGCTATGGGCTGGGGGCCTGGCAGTGTTCATGTTGATCCGAAGCAAATTTGGCACTCCTCTTCTGCTCGTGCAGGTGGCTCCAATTTTATTTCTTATTCTAACAAGGAAGTGGATAAGCTAATCGATCAGGCGCGTTTGACTTTAAGTCATAATGACCGAGCAAAAATCTTACGAAAAGTTTATCGAATAATTGCAGATGATGCTCCTTATTTGTTTATGTTTAATGATCCGCTTGTCAATTATGCAATTTCTAACAAGGTTGGACAAGTCAAAGAGACGTATCGGTTTGGTGTTGGAAAACAATACTGGTGGTCAAAAAACCTTTAAGTAAAAGCAAAAAGAGATGGCAAAGTACTTAGTTCAACGACTGTTTATGATGATACCCACTTTGTTTGGGATTACTTTGCTTTCTTTTGTCATTATTAATTTAGCCCCAGGCGGACCCATCGAGCAAAAAATTGTGCAGTTGCGATTTAGCAACTCACAAGGGGGTAAGGATGTTGGTGTTTCTCAAGAAGTCATTGATGCCCTTAAAAAGCAATATGGTTTTGATAAACCGATTCATATTCGCTATGGGATTTGGCTCAAGAATATTGTCACTCTCGATTTTGGTGAGAGTTTTTCGTATGAAGAGCCAGTGACCTCAGTGATTGCAGCGCGGT
>JAGRAB010000056.1 GCA_020435085.1 Bdellovibrionales bacterium
ACACGAAAGTGGACCAGTTCCTAATCAAAACCAGTACGTTTTTCGAAGCTGAACATAAAAATATCTTCTGCATTTTTAGAAGAGTTTTGCGAAAGTTGCTGAGATTGATTCCAGTGAAATTGAAGGAAGTTTTGAGTTTTTAAGAAACCAAATTCCAAATGAGTTCCCATACCACGTCGATTGTTCTCATAAAAAAATGGTGAAAAATAAGCTGGAGTGACATCACTTTTTTTATAAAAATATTCAAAACCCCAACCTAAAGAATAAGTGCTCTTGAGGTTTTTTTGAAAAAGAAGTTGATGGTGGCTCCCTGAAGACTTATCGCTAGGAGCTTTAAAGTTTTCAATAAAACCGGTGGTGAGTTGAATTTTCCAATCGTGAGGAAGAAAAAATATGATATCGCCATAGAAATCAGCTCCTAGAAAATCATAGGCAAAAGTAGGAGTTGTTGTTGAAGCGAGAGTGTTCCCTGAAAGAGCACTTTCTTGAGCTACTTTTGTGGGAAGTTGATTCCATTGGTAGATGCTTGCAATCCCACGAATTTGTGTCCCAAAAGGGAATTGGTAACCCAATAGTAAAGAACTTGAGAGGTAAGTGGGAAGAGCCTCTTTTTTTTCTTGTTCTGTTGAAAAAACGTAGTTGGTGGGAATTGCTTGTTGAAAAGACAAAGTTGAAAAATAAGAGGGAGAAGGAGAAAATGAAAATGATTGTCTTAATGCGGGAAAAGCTCGGTCTTTAATAATAAGAGGGCTTAAATACTGCTCTTGAGACAGAAAGCCAGAGCGAAACTCTCCATTTCTTAAAGAAGCAGGTGTCCAACTCCATCGAGCATCATCAATAAAAATACCTGAAGTTTTTCGAGAATGAAATGATCGCGAGGGGTTGTGAGGCATTTTATTTTCAAGTTGGATTTGTCCGCGAAGAGAAATTTTTGAAGTTTCTGAAAGAACTTTTTCACTAAAAAACTGTGTTCTAAGAGTGGAAACGTTGAAGTTTTGCAAAGGGTCTTGAACTGACAGGTGATTGATAGAAGTCAAGAGCCCCCAAGTAGGTGTTTTATTATTCAAAGAAGAAGGCGTGATTGTCTCTAAAGAGAGGCTTTCTTTTTGAGCTTCTTCTGCAAAAGTTCCTAGAGAAATACTCAATGATAAGGCCAAAAAAAGGGAGAAAATGCGATAAATATTGGCTACAAGTTGCATAAACAAACCCTTGTGACACAGATGAATTTTTTAGTAGGTAATTCAAAAGAGAAAATTTTACCCTATGAAAGTGTAGAATCAATCTTCAACTTCTTGTTCAATAAAACCAGTTGAATTTAAGAGGGGGTGAATATGGATAATAATAATAGGGGTTTAGAGTGTGGAGAGGGAGATCTTTGCGCGGATTGCGTCACTTTGTCGACAAGATGGACATCAGAGTCCAACGAAAATATGACATTTTATATAGTATTTTCAAAGGCTTAGGTAAAAAAGTGGATTCAGTATGTTCCTTGAATATGAGATATATAGGGCAAGCCCTATTGTGGCCTGTTCAAGGAGTAACTTTTAAAAATGAATACCGGACACCAACTTGTGACACGAGTCTTTACAAGATACGGGCGACGTGTTTTTCAAGTCATTTTATTAAGTTTTTCTTTAGGTATGAGCCTTGTTGCTTTGGCTCGCACCTCGTCCGATCGGTTTTCACAAACAGATTTAGTGGCACCACTGCCACAACAGAATCAAAAATTTTCTAATGACCGCGTACAATTGGAAGGCCGCCTTCGTATAGGCTCACAGTTTTTTAATAATGAAACAGATCAAGCCAACAATGCGAGCTTTACGCTTGGAACAAAGTTCAATTACAAGTTTATTGAAAGTCTAAAATTAAAAACAGAAATTGAGCTCAGTTTTTCTAGCGGAAGAGCTCAATCACAAATTGAAGATGATCGACTTTCTGATGGATTTAATGCCAGAGAAGCTGTTGTTGCCTTTGAACCCAATTCTTACTTGGAGTTAGGAGCAGGAGCGGTGAACCAACGTCGCTTGGTTTCAACGCCTCTCTTGATGTCGAATCGCTCATTTCCAGGAGCTTATGAACAAGTCAATTTTGGAAACGAAAAAAACTTTCTTAAAATCCGATTGGGTCAGGCGGTTCCAACCTCACAAAGCTTTGATTCTGACAGACAAGAAAAAGAAAAACTGCCAACCTTTTCGCAAGAAGTTTTAGCGGCGGGTTTTCAACCTAATCAACATATTCGGTTTGAATCTTTTGTGCTTCATTATCGTTATGCGAATTTACCATCTGTTGTTGCTTATAAAAGTATTTCTCGTGGAAATACGATTGATGGCCAGACGGCGACAAGTTCCAATTTTCATTTTGATTTTAATGGAGTTATGGGTGGGATAAAAACAGAAATTATGCCAACGACTCGCTTTTCACTCATTGGTGAGTTTCAAGCCATTGAAAACTTAAAAGCCAAAGACACATTTAACTCAGGTCAATTGGCTCAAGTCGGAGCAAAATTTTTAGTCAACGGCATCACTGTGACTCCATTTATTGGAGCTTTTTATAATGAAAGTGATACATCCCCAGGGGCTTATAACTCCGGAGAGTTTGGCCATAATAATAGAGAAGGGACATTTTATAATCTTGAAGTCGCCTTTAATGATTATAATTTTAAAATCATAGGGAATTATGTGGATGCGCAGGTGGTCGGGCAAGTGGATCGCCTCACGCAAACAGATCAGCAGTATTTTTACTTGGGGTTGGAGACATTATATGTGGAATTTTAATTCAAAATCCACTTTAGGGGTTTTTCTTATTAGCACTTTGCTTGTGGGCTGTTTAAAAGCAGACAAAAAAGATGAAAGCGAATTAAAGAAAACCTCTGCTAATTTTTTAGTCCAAAATGTTGATGCCAAGTTGGGGCCTGTCGATTTTGTTAAAGGTTGGAGTATTCCTGAGAAAAATGATTACTATTTAAAAGCATGTATTATTGATCGCGTCACGCGAGATAGACTCATTGGCCATGAATTTCGAGTGGAGTCCGATGGGATTCAAATTCCAAAACCCAATGCGGTGACTGATAATGATGGGTGTATTCAATGGGTTGAAGAGGTGCCTTTTCAATTTTTTGGTGAACCTCGATACTTAAAAATGAGCCGTAAAATTGTGGGAACTGGTGTGAAACGTGGTGAGCAAATAATTGAATTTGCCATTGACCCTTGGAAGATCACTCGTGGTGGAGCCCATCAAGACTTTGTTTGGCTGAATCAACCCAATGCCCCTATCATTGATGAGCAGTGGATGATTTCTGATCCTCAAAAAGTCGCTGCGGCTCAAATGGCTAAGTTTCAACATGAGATGAGTGTCGATGGGATGACCCTGGAACTCAGTCAAAAAGCCGTTCGTAGTCAAGGAATTGAACTCACTATGGCCATGGAAATGGATATTTATACATTTTTACGGCAGCTGGGTGGCAATTTAAAGAAATTTGAATTTGTGGATGGAAGCTTTGATGTGAGTGCTTCGATTATCGGCTCTAATATGGGGTCGGATCAAAATGCGAATATCCTTCTTTCTGATATTGGAACTTTAGAAGTCGACAATGTAGAAATAAAAGAAGGCCGTCTCTTTGTGAACTTTCCAGACTTTATTCTTCAAAACAAACCCACCAATGGCAATTTGATTCTCGCCTTACAGGTGGCCCCGCATGGGATTAGTGGTGAAGTTTTAAAACCATATAAAGTGATTTACCGTATGGGAGATTTTTATCAGTGGTTGGGTAAAAAATCGCCTTTGAAAATTCGCGACAATAATGCAGATGTGGGTAAAGCCTATGATGAACTATTAAAAACAGTAGAAGTCAGTAAAGAAAAAGTGAATGCGGCTCGCGCAAAAGTAGGAATGAAAAAGCTAGAAGCCTTTGAGTTTGATTACTTTGATATTGACTATAACTCAATTAAACCTGGAGAAACGGCAACCACAAGGACTGTTTCTTACAACGTCCGAGTATGTGTGAAGCAACCTCTTCGTGGCAATCGTCCTGCAGAAAATGAGACTTTTGCGATTCGCACTCTTACAAATGGAAAAGTAAAAGATATTGGTACAAAAACAACAGATCATAACGGGTGTATGGGATGGATTGATGAAGTCAGTCACTACTATTATAAGCCTGAAAAATATATTTTAAATAGCATTACTTTAAGCCATACATCAGGGTTTAAAAAAGATTTAAAAATTGCCATTAATCCATGGGATTTGTTTGCAACTTTTGGAAAAGACCTTCAAAGAGACCCTGAGGTTTTAACCAAAATTATAGAAGAAGAAAAATGGGAAAAAGAACACCCAGACATTCCTTATAAAATTGAGTCTCGAATTAATGTTAATAACTTTGGTTATACGGCCATTAAATTTGACTACGAAATCAAAAAAGATTTATCACTCAATGTCCAAAAATCAGTCTTGATGAAGATTGATCCTGAAGTGCAAAGGTATTCCTCAATGACTTATGGTCGAAAGGCTGTGGAATGGCTGCGCGATGGGATTTGGCTCTTAAAAATAGCCATTCATAAAGACTATCTAGATCCAGCCCAAAAAGGAGCTGTGATTTCACGGTCGGCCACAGGACCTCAATTTGATATAGATAAGAATATTAATATTTCTGAGAAGCATTATATCAGTTATCAAAAGAAGCTTGTTCGAGTGATTAATGGTCGTATTGTTACCCCTGTGACTTTTGAGATGAAAGATTTGCGCCTCATGCGTATTCGTTCAAATCTTTTGATTCAATTAGAGCCCATTGATGAAACACAACTACTATTAGCAAATTGGTTGGGACGAGAACTTGATAAACGTGCTTATTTGGATGATCGTCAACGTCAAGACTTTGATGAATTTAAAGAAGCTATCCTTAATTTTGTGGACGTCAACTTTGGCAGTGACTCCAATAAAGTCGATGGAGATCTTGAGAAATTTCGTGTTTTGGTGAATCCAAAAAAATTAGAAGTCATGGATATCTACAAAAATGAATCACTCTCAGATGATGAGAAAAGACTTCTTGGAGAACAAGAGATTGTTGCCAAAAATAACTATCGCAATG
>JAGRAB010000057.1 GCA_020435085.1 Bdellovibrionales bacterium
AAAATGAAACCAACAGCTTGATTTTGGTCCTCTATTTGGACACCTTGTGAATTAAAAAACATTCTCACAAGCTCAGAGTCTTTTTCTCCATTATTGAGGAAAACATCAAATCCTTTTTGGCTAACAAACCCCACAATAGTGCCTTTATTAACGCTATCGCTGACTTTTAGGTGGGCTCGAGTTTTTTGGAGCCATACCCGTTGGACAAGTGGGAACTTAATAAAGTGCTGACGGAGGGACTCTTCTCTACGAATCATTTCATACTCGAGGCCAGCATCTGCCTCAAAAAAATGAAAAGCATGGTCTGCTTTTATTGTTTTTAAATCTTGTTCTGTAGAGACACCATCTATTACGACATCTGAACCCAGTGCTTGAATTGATGTATCAATTGCTTTGCCTTGGTTCCACTCATCCACAACTTTTAAACGTACAGACTGTTCTTCACCAAATTCAACTTCCAAATAAGAAACGTGATGATCTTGAACCCGAACGACTTGTCCGGGAAACTGCTGACCTTTGTAATTCACTCGAACAGAAACTAAATCATTTTGAGCACCAATGATTGCAAATGTTCCATTTTTTGATGTTTGGGTAAGGCTCACATCGGGCAAATAAAGCGAATTCATATAGGCAATCGATGAATAAACTCCGCTCGCCTCAACAACAGCTCCTTCAAGCGGCTTTCCCTTAAGCGTCACCAAGCCCCAAACAATACCTCGCTCTTGGTTTTCTTCCCGAACATCTGACTCAGACATGATATCAACAAGAGCTTTAATCATATTATTGTGAAAGACTCTGACCGTTGCAACAGCACCTGCCGCCACTCGTGCAAGAGTTGGCCAGTGATCTTTCGCCTCAGCTTTAATAATAATGTCTGACCCTTTCGACAAAGTTCCTTCAACAAAGCGGCCATCATCATCTTTTTCTAAATAGCTCCCAAATGGCTCAAGTGAGACTTTTGCATCTTTAACTTCAACGACTTTGTCTTCATAAGAATAGCCAGAAATAACTTTAACAATTACCCCATCTTGAACCGGCATTAAACGGATATTTATATGAGTCACTTTTGTTTCATTGCTGGGAACATTTTCAATTTGACTTAAATCATACTCTTGATGTGCCAGCAGAATACCCGACGCACTGTGCATCTCTGCAATTAAGTAACCTTTCGCCTCAGCAACAGGAATCTCAAAGCGAGCATCTCTTAACCAAATTTTTCCCGACTCTTTGGTTTCACCATCAAAAACGCGGCTAATGGAAAGTAAAATATCTGATCCCGTATATGCAAGGCCATCTGTAAAAATGATGGAGCCCGATAAAAGCAGCGGTCGTTGATTGGCATCTTTCCACTCAAGAGCTGATATTGCATTTGATGCAGGCGGTGTTTCTTTTTTCTCCTCATGAACATTTCTTTGCGGATGACGGCTCACCGTCTCTTCTTTTGCAACAAAAATTTGCGAACCCATTTGACTTTGAATCCAACGAATATCTTTTTCATATTCTGCTTTTCTCAACTCCTGATTCACAAGTGTTTGTGCTTTTTGAGAAAGCGACTCTTGTTTGAATTCAACCCCTTTTGCTGCTGCTAAAATTTTCTGTTTCCGAAGATGAAGTGGGTACAGTTGACCCTCTGTATCTGAAAGTTCCACCTGATCAATACCTTTAGGTGCCGCTACTTCTTGAGCCACAAGAAGGTCTTTATTTTGTATCAATGTTTGAGAAATCACCAACCCATTTAATTGTGCATCTTTTTCTTTAATTTCTTTATTTTCTACTTTTTCATAGTTATGAAGCTTCTCAAAAAGAGCCTCGGTATCACCACCCGCATTGAGTGTTACTTGCCCCCAGTCTTGTCCAATAAGAAAATCATTCGCCTCAGCTGTCATATTTGCTCGAACATCCTGAAGAGCTACATACGCGGGAGACAATTTATCTGTCATAATTTGTACTGCCGAAAGAGCAACGCCACGGCTATCAACATAATCTAATGTTTTCGGAAATAAAATCAGCACGAACATCACGGTGATGAATTTTATCAACTCTTTTTTTATCTTGAGACGTCTCTGAAAAAACAAGTTGAACACCCTATCCATGGATCATTGCTGCCTACTCTTTGGTTTGGCCGAGGAGTTCTCTCCCCCTTTGGATAGTCTAGTTAAAACACTCTGAAATCGTCAATAATATTAGGGTCTTCACGACGTTTGGTGAGTTGTTCTTTGACGCGTTCACGGATGAGCTTGGCTAGTCTTTCATCTTGACCAACTTGAACATAGCCATTTATTGACTGCTCCGAAACCGCCGCCTTTTTTTCTTTATACACGTATATCTCAATCGTGTAGGGACGACGGTCTCCACGAATTAAAATATGTGCAAAATACCTTTCTGGCCATGAGTGTGAGGGAATAAACTTTCTCCCACCTGGACGAAAGTACTTAGAATAGATCTCTAATCCCGATTTTTCTGTCTTTCGAATACCTAATGGGACTGAGCTCAAAACTGCACTTTTTATATGCGTCAATGGTTTATCAATATCAACAAGTCGAACTCCCCCACCCCAGGAGGCGCATCCAACAAGAAAAAATATACAAATAAAGACTGCCTTTTGAACCACGCCTTATTGTGGCATCTTTTGAGCGTCTTTCAAGAACTGTTCGAGACCTTTGTCTGTTAAAGGATGTTTTGCAAGCCCTGGTAAAACTTTAAACGGAACCGTCACAATATCAGCACCAATGAGAGCTGCATCTAAAATATGAATCGGGTGGCGAATACTCGCCGCTAAGATTTCTGTTTTAAATCCATAGTTTAAATAAATTTGCTTAATCTGACTAATCAGGTCCATTCCATTATAAGAGATGTCATCAAGCCGACCAATAAATGGTGACGCCAGAGTAGCTCCTGCTTTTGCCGCCAAAAGAGCCTGAACTGGAGAAAAAATCAAAGTCACGTTTGTTCGAATGCCCTCGTTTGTTAGGCGTCGAACAGCAACTAGACCTTCATCTAGCATTGGAATTTTCACAACAACATTATCACTAATTTTTGCAAGTTCCAGACCCTCTTTAAACATCCCTTCCGCATCTGTCGCAAGAACTTCTGCTGAAACGAGCCCATCGACCTCGGTACAAATTTCTTTAATGACCTCATGGTGGGGGCGACCCATTTTTGCAACTAAACTCGGGTTTGTTGTCACTCCATCAACAAGGCCCATTGCATTTGCCTTTTTAATTTCTGAAATATCCGCACTATCAATATAAAATTTCATGGCTCCTCCACAAGCTGTCACGACCCTTTTAATGGAATCCCACACTAAAAATCAAGTATGGTTTTTCCTTGATCAAAAAACTCTCCCCATCTCAAATCAGCAAAGTCTCTCGTAATTGCATGTAAATTCTTCTGTAAAACCGGGTGAAAATACTCCCCCCAGACCTCTGCCGCAGGAAAGACCATTTCTGGCTTTGCATGAAAAAGAGGATGGGGAAGGGTTAAAAACTCTGTCATCAGCGTTTGATCTTCGTAGGCGAGGAGATTAAGGCTTAAGCTTCTATGCAAAACCTCGCTTTTGTTTTTCTTTTCTACTTCTAAAATAAAGGTCATTAATTGTACGGGAGAAAGGCCCGTTGTCACTTTTAATGCCAAACTCAACCCCTCAAAGTCCATCACTGTTCTTAAATCATGAGTGTGCTGGGGGTGTCTCTGACTTCGTTTTACCCTATAAATAGACGAAACTTTTTGAACATCTACTTTTTTAAGCAGGTCTTTCATAACATCACGGCAAAGACTAATGCCATCATTGCTAAATACTTTTAAACCAATAAGTGCAATGTACATTGTTGGCTTTATCATTTTTGCCCTTAAATACCTAAAATATCATTGAGATGGTACAAGCCTTTTTCTTTGGCACTCAACCACTCGGCCGCACGAATAGCACCTGCCGCAAAAACAGATCTGTTCAGCGCGGTGTGCTCAAGCGTGATGGTCTCATCTTCCGACATTGCAAAAATTTTGTGAATACCAAAAATACCACCCCCGCGAAGAGAAACCATTTGTTCGACGGAAGTTCCAGTTGCTGTTTCTAATTTTTCTTTTAAAAATAAGGCTGTCCCACTAGGACTGTCTTTTTTGTTTTTATGATGAAGCTCTTCGATACCAAATTCAAAGTCTCTCAGTGCCTTAAACTGTTTCAACAACTCTCCGACAAAAGCAACTCCAATCGACATATTGGGAGACCAAAGCGTTGGTACAACCATTCCTAATTCATTCAACTTTTTATTTTGAAAACTCGAAAGCCCTGTCGTTCCACTAACAAGTGGTTTTTTATTATGCAGACACCAATCACAAATTTTTTCAAACCCCGCAGGAAGAGAGAAATCGATGACAAGGTCAATCTCTTGAGCCGGCAAAGCTTCTGGTTTTGAAAAATAATCTTCACTCCCTTGAGCCACTCCCGCCTTAAACGTTAATATTTGAGAGTCCTTAAGACGACGAATCACCTCTTGGCCCATTCGTCCACTTGCTCCCATGACAGCTACATTTTTCACTTATATTAACTCCAACTTTACAAGCTCTGTTTTTAATTTTGCCGTTGCTTCTGGTGACATCTCGAGCAGTGGTAGCCGAAGTTCCGCCGAGTCAAAAACTTCCATTTCTGCTAATGCTCGTTTCACTCCTATCGGATTTGATTCTAAATAAATAGCCTCTAACAAAGAACCAAACTTTTCTGTAAACAGCTTTGACGCTCCTGAGTTTTTCTTTACTTCGCTCAATGCTTGCTTCAATTGCTTTGGAATAATATGAGAAATAACGGAAATCACGCCATCTCCAACCGTTGAGCACAGTTCAATACAGGTGGCGTCATCACCACTTGTTATTAAAAATGTTTCACCAACGGCTTCACGAATTTTTCTTCCAAAACCAATATCACCCGAGGCCTCTTTAATGCCAATAACGTTTTCGTGTGTCGATAACTCCTGGATGGCCTCCAAAGAAAGAGCCGTGACCGTTCTTCCTGGCACATTATAAAGAATGATTGGAATTTCACTGTTTTCTGCAATCGCCTGAAAATGGGCCACAAGCCCTGCTTGTGTTGGTTTATTATAATATGGGACAACCACAAGGGCCGCTTCGGCACCCCACTCTTTCGCTCGTTTGGTATTTTCGATTGTTTTCTTTGTTGAGTTTGAACCCGTACCTACAATTACGGAAACATCATCTCCCACCTCTGCCTTTGTGGCCTCAAGGAGTCTCAAAACCTCTTCCGTTGATAATGTGGGACTCTCTCCTGTTGTTCCATTAACAACAAAGCCATCAACTCCATTTTGTTTTTGAAACTGAACGAGACGACGAAAACTCGAAATATCTAGCTCTCCACCAATAAATGGAGTTGCGAGTGCTGTAATTAAGCCTGAGTACTTTTTCATTTTATTCCTCTTCTTCTGCGTCGACTTTTTTCTTTGTTGTATAGTCCGGCGAGACGTACTCGCTGGCTCCTGAATAAGTTGGGTGGCCTCGCCCTAAGCGAGGGGCTTTCTCTGGAGGAAGCGGGTCACCCTTGACACCACAACCGAAAAGCCCCCCTAAGGCTATGCAGAAAATAATACCAATTCCAAAAAATAATTGTCTTAATTCACAAGTAAACAACAAGTACCAAGATTTTGTATTTACAGCAATCTTGCACGAGGCGTTAGAGGCTGTATCCCCCTTAATTTTACTACCGCGTCGACTGGATTTTAGTTTGTAACCGAAATGACAAGCCTCCTTGGTGACTTGTGAA
>JAGRAB010000058.1 GCA_020435085.1 Bdellovibrionales bacterium
TTAAAGATATTCGTGAGTTTGTGAATAAATATTTTCTTGTTGGCCAGTCAATAAAAGAGACGCAAGAAGCCTCTCATCAATTGGTGGCTTTAAAACATCATGCCGCCTCAGGAGAGTTTGCGGCGAAAATGGAAAAAGCACGATACTTGCCTCAAGTGGGTGTTTTTGCAGAGAGCTATATGTTTCAAGGCGAGAGAGATACAGCAGATGGCTATATGGCAGGGCTTTACTTGAGGTGGAATCTTTTTAACTCTTCAGATTATGGAGCTTATAGTGAGGCCCAGTTGAAAGCAAAAAGTGCACAAAAATATTTTGTGGCCATGGAACAAAAGGAAAGAGCAGAAAAAAAATCATATCATCAAGTTTTAGATTCACTCAATAAAACAATTGAACTTTTAAATGATAGTGACCGCATGTTAGGAGAGCAAATTGAAACCACACGAACACTTTTTCGCAATGGTTCTATTAATGCCTTGCAAATGGTGGAAGTTTTAAACCGTCGTGTGGATTTGATCACCCAGCTCAATCAAGCAGAAAATGAACTTTTAAATGTTGCTTCAAAAACAGTGAGTTTACGTTCAACAAATTTAGATGCAATATTGCCGACTGAAGGTGGGAACACAAAATGAAAAACGAAAAACTAGGGTTTGCAGGAAAGTTAGGCCAAGCGTTTGTTCACTCAAAACTGACCATTGTTATTGCGATTGCCAGTGTGTTGATGGGATTATTTGCCGTTTACTTAACCCCCAAAGAAGAAGAGCCTCAGATATCTGTGCCGATGATCGATATTCGAACGCCAGCTCCAGGGTTTACTGCCAGCGAGATAGAAAGAAAAGTGACTGAGCCTATTGAACGCGCTGTCTGGGGGCTTGATGGTGTTGAGTATGTCTATTCTGCCAGTCAAGCGCATGGAAGTTTGGTCACGGTTCGATTTAAAGTGGGTGAACCAATGGAGCTAAGCTTGGTGAAGATTCATCACAAGCTCATGACAATAAAAAGTGAATTACCTTCTCAGATTCTTCCCATAGAAGTGAAGTCATTTTCTATTGATGATGTTCCATTTTTAGTTTTGACATTTACATCAAAAACAATGAATGAGTTTGAACTCAGAACAGCAGTGGCTCCTCTTGCGAGAGAATTGTCGAGCACGCCTGATCTTTCTCGGGTGGAGCTCTTGGGTGGTCAAAAACGAGCGGTGCGAGTGATTGCAAATCCTGAAAAAATGAAGCGTTCAGGAGTTTCACTTTTAGTTCTTATGGATGCTCTTCAAAAAAACGATGCCTTAGCACCTTCTGGAAAAAATTGGAACTCCGAAAAAACTTTAAGCGTAGAAGTGGGTGGGCGTTTTCATAGTGCGGAAGATATAGCCAATACAGCTATTGGACAACGTGGAGGCCAGGTTGTATTTGTTAAAGATGTTGCCAATGTGATTGATGGCCCAGAAGAGATGGTTCGAAGCTCGGTCTTATTAGAAAAAGGCAAAGAGCCTGAAAAAGCTGTGTCCATTGTGTTTTCAAAACGCAAAGGAACAAATGTTGTAAGTCTTGCCAGTCGTATTCTCGAGCGGGCGGATGTGTTTTTAAAAGAAAAAAATATTGAAGATTTAAAAATGACAGTTGTTCGTGACTACGGTTCGACAGCGGCAGATAAATCCCATGAGCTCATTGAACACTTATTATTGGCGACACTTTCAGTCTCTATTTTGATTGCTATTTTTATGGGGCTTCGAGCCTCTCTTGTGGTGGCGATTGCGATTCCGGTGACTCTCGCTCTTACGTTAGCGATCTATTACTTTATGGGTTACACGCTCAATCGAGTGACGTTGTTCGCGCTGATCTTTTCTATTGGAATTCTCGTAGATGACGCCATCGTTGTTGTTGAGAATATTGAGCGGCACTTGCGAGAAAATTTAAAAGGCGGCATTGTTGCAGCGACTATTCGAGCTGTGAATGAGGTGGGAAACCCAACAATTCTTGCCACCTTTACCGTGATTGCGGCCATATTGCCCATGGCTTTTGTGAGAGGCTTGATGGGACCATATATGAAGCCTATTCCTGTAGGAGCCAGCTTAGCAATGATTCTCTCGCTTTTTGTTGCATTTATTGTAACCCCTTGGGCCTCAGTGAAACTTCTTAAAGCTCATCATGGTGATGATGGAGAACACGAAGGAGGACATCAAACCAGTCGCTTGGATCAGATCTATGAAAAAGTCATGGATTTATTACTTCAGTCAAAAAAATCGTCCTTGATGTTTGGTGCATTTACAGTGGTTTTACTTTTGTTGGCGAGTAGTTTGGTGGCTGTCAAAGCTGTTAAAGTCAAAATGCTTCCCTTTGATAATAAGCAAGAATTCCAGGTTTTAATTGATTATCCAACAACAACATCATTAGAGACATCTAAAAACTGGTCTGTTGAGTTAGCTCAAAAAATTCTAGAAAATAAAGATGTAGAGGCGGTTCAGGTTTATGCTGGGGAGCCTGCCCCTTTTTCATTTTCAGGAATGGTGAAGCACACATTTCTTCGAGGGGAAGATTACCAAAATGATCTTCATATTGTTCTCACCGAAAAAGGCGATCGCAAAGAATCGAGTCATGAAATTATTGAAAGTGTGAGGCCTTTAATTCAAAGTTTTGGAAAAGAAAAAAATGCCATCACAAAAGTTCTCGAAATTCCGCCTGGCCCACCTGTATTGGCAACGATGATTGCAGAGGTGTATGGACCTAGTAAAGAGGTCAGGGAAAATGTCACTCAAGATATTGAAGATATTTTTGCACGAGAACCAAGTGTTGTGGATTTGGACACCACTCTTCGAGAAGGGCGACCTCGAAAGTTTTATGAGTACAATCAAGCTCGGGGTGGCCTTTTAGGAACCAATGCGCGAGACATTATGGCTCTTGGTCATCTCGTGTTTTCAGAGACACCAGTGACAACATTAGCGGATGTTCGCTCTCCAGAAGAGATCAATGTGGATTTATCTTTGAATCAAGAATCAAGGTCAGGATCTGGGCCTTTTTCTGGCTTAAGAATTCCTTCATTTGAAACAGGAACAGTGGAAGTGGGAGAGGCACTGTCGGCACCACAATTACTTAAAAATGAAGTTCTTTATAGAAAAAACTTAAAACCTGTTTCTTATGTGATGAGTGAGTTGTCTGGCAGTGAAGAGGCTCCGGTGTATGGAATTTTAAAGCTGGCCCCACAAATTCAGTATCCTTTACAAACAGCAGAAGTCCCTTGGGATACGGCCTCTCCCGTTGTTAAGTGGGACGGTGAGTGGTTTATCACTTACGAAGTTTTTCGTGACCTTGGTGGGGCTTTTGCTGTTGTGATGGTGCTCATCTATATTTTAGTTTTGGGATGGTTTAGAAGCTTCACCGTGCCATTAATTATTATGACTCCCATTCCAATTAGTCTTATTGGAATTTTACCAGGTCATGCATTGGTTGGCTCTTACTTTACAGCCACTTCAATGATTGGCTTTATCGCAGGGGCTGGAATTATTGTGAGAAATTCAATTATCTTAGTAGACTTTATTGAGCATCAACTTGGGCATGGAATGAAATTAAAAGAAGCTGTGGTGAGTGCTGGAGTTTTAAGATTTCGTCCAATGCTTTTGACAGCGGCAGCAGTTGTGGTGGGGAGTTCTGTGATGTTGGCAGACCCGATCTTTCAAGGGCTTGCGGTCAGTTTGATTTTTGGTGAAATTGCAGCCACGGTATTAAGTCGATTTGCTGTTCCAGTGCTTTATTACTGGTTTGTCGGAAAATCTCGTCAAAAAGAAATTCATGCATTTTTAAATTAAAAAAGAGGGAGTTATTATGAAAATAGAAAATCAGATTCGTGCATTCGCAGGAACATTTATTTTACTCAGCTTGACATTAGCTCAATACCATTCGCCACAGTGGCTATGGTTGACCACATTTGTTGGATTTAACCTTTTGCAATCCAGCTTCACAGGGTTTTGTCCATTGGAAATGATTCTTAAAAAAGTGCAGAAAAAGAAAGTATAAAATGTGGGAAGTACAATTTTAGGCGTCATTCAACACTCAATGGGCCTAAAATGCGCATATCTTGATTCTCATTCGGTATCGATATTGCTTTAGTTGAAACCGAAAATACTTAGTATTTATATGAGAAGGATAGCGTATGCCAAATATTGTCACTTTCGCACGGTTTCTTTTAATTTTATTTGTTTTTTCTCCTTTTGCTGGAATGGCTGCACAGGTTCTTCCTGATACCGAAAACTTACTTTCGTTTCGCTGGGAGAAAATGAGTCGAAATCAGGCCTTGCAAAGAATCGAGGAGACAACAGATTTTCTCGCAGCTTCAGTTCTTCCAGAGAACAATCCAACAACTATTCATGGCCAAAAATTGAGTGATCAGATTTTTACAAAGGTGGCTGAAAACTACTTTAAGCAAACGGGAAAAAATCTTGGTGATGTGATTCCTCGACCCATGGTCTTCGTTTATGATGGTCCAAACTTTGTAAATAATGGAGCTGTTTTGCCTGATTGTATTTCTTGGGATATGCCAACCCAAATACGGGGGAGAGGTGAAACAGACCAATACAGCGGTGCCCTAAAGTTTGATTCATATTTACAAACATTTAATGGAAGTTCTTTGAAGTGTCGAAAAGGGACCTCCTCTGAACTCACCCAAATTACAAAGTGGCTTTCTCTAAGGTTGGGATGCTCAGTTTCAGTAAAGAATAATAGAATTGAAATTGAAGAAAAATGTCGAAAAGAAGGTGACAACGGAGGCCTTTACGAGGAGTTTTCTTTTCTTACTTCTATGCCTGTTATTTTGGTGTCAAAAGATCACTTCGAGGGTTTTGAACAAGACAACCGCGAAGGCATGGCTGTAATTTCACACGAGATGGTTCATTATCTTCGCTCTCATATAAACTTTGTGAACGACCGCAATTACAACTATTTTTATCAGTGGCCTGAAGGAAAAGTATCTACTGATTTACCACCGGCTCTTCCTAAGGAAGATACGGAATCATGGCTAATTATTGAGAATGTTTTAAAGCCATTTTCGTCTTCTAGTTACTCTCCCTTTCCCGAATTTGAAGGCACTCAATTGGCACCCAATGTGAATGGGCAAATTCTAACAGCATTGGTTTATTATAAAGACCCTAAGGTTAGTATTGCAAATATTTGTGGAAATAACTCCAACTGTAAAAAAGCGTGCTCACAACTAGATAGCCACCTTCGTGGAAACTCCGAAGCAATTGGATCTCTCCTTGAAAAAATTGAAATGGGTGAGACGTTTGATGTTGAGATGTCAACGCAACTTGTTTTAGCAACAGAAGCGAAAGTAATTAGTTGTTTTAAAGAGTTAGATATGAGTAAAGCACTTCATGAGTCGGCATTAGCCTTAGGGGGGGCACTTGTTGATGAGCCCATCCAGTTACAGGTGATTGAAAAAGCCATTGGGGAAGGTGCAGAAGATGAAGAGCTTACAAGAAAAAATATTTTTGATTTTTTTGCGGGCAAGAATCTTTATCAATATTTGCTGTGGCTTGATAAAAAATATCGTAATTTTAATAATGGAATTGTATCGAATTTGAAAAAATTAACATCTCGTCACGTGGGTTATTATACAGGAGAAGAGGAGGCTGATGTTCTCTCTTTAGTTTTAGCTCAAATGGCAGGGTGGGAGACTCAAAGTTTGGTCGACCAAATTGCAAATAAAGTTCGACAAATGGCTCAGTCGTTGAAGCGTTTTAATGTTGTTGGAGCACCACTTAAAGAGTGTATAAGGGCTTACGACAAAGGGTGGAAAGATACCAAGGGTGATCCTTACTGGGCACCTCTAGGAACTCTTTTAAATCTTCACCATGATCCTTGTTACCGGCTTCTTAGAATGGATTTAACAAATAAAAGTTTATAGGGCGTATTTTCATTTTAGTTCTTCGCTTTTGCAATCACCCAAAGCTCTTCAAGCTTTTCGGGTGATAGGCTTTTAAAGTCAAGGTTTTGCATTCGAGCCCAATCTACCATTTTTTGAAAACGTGTTTCGAATTTTTTATTTGTTTTGCGAAGGGCTTGTTCGGGGTCAATATCGAGATGGCGTGCGACTTGTGCCACAGAAAACAAAATATCACCAAGCTCTTCCTGCATGTTTTCACGATCTTGGTTTTGAATGGCTTCGCGGAGTTCACTCAGTTCCTCTTCGACCTTTTCAAGAACCGGTGTGATCTCGCTCCAATCAAAGTTATATTTTTTGGTTTTTTCACCAATTTTAAAGCTAGCAATCAATGCTGGTAAGTGGGAGGGAAGACCAAAGCTAAACTCTTTGTCATCTTTTTCTTTTTGTTTAATAGACTCCCAATTTTTTTTCACGTCTTCGGCCGAACCTGCGGAAGCATTGCCAAAAACATGAGGGTGTCTGCGGAGCATTTTTTCAGACAGAGTTTCAATAACGTCTTCAATGGTAAATGTATTCTCTTGTCGAGCAATTTCTGCGTGTAAAACAACTTGAAGGAGAAGATCTCCCAACTCTTCTTTAATAGCTTGAGATTGCGCATGGTCAATGGCCTCGGCTAATTCATGAGCCTCTTCTATGGCAAAGCGAGTCAATGAGGAATGAGTTTGTTGCTTGTCCCAAGGGCAGCCCTGTGGGCCCCGGAGGGTTTCAATAATCTTCACTAAAGATTGAAATTCTCTTAAGTTTCCAATGGGATGGGACATTGTTTTTCCTTTTTTAGGCACGTCTTATGTCTTGGAAGTACTAGATGATTGACGGGATTGCACGTGATTTTCTGAGATTCTCTCTTGCAGGGGTTTGAATATTCCGATTTACATTGTAAGTCTTTAGGATAACTTAAGTTTAGGACATATGAACAAAAGTAAATCAACAACTAGTAAACCTAAAAAAGTCGAATTTCGAACTCGCTATAATTATATGGACCAGTCCAAGCGGTTTTTGGATTGGGTGAATAATCTTGGCTTTGAACAAACCTCTTTTGGACGAATCATGCATAAGCTTGATGATCGCTTTAATATTCGTCAAATTGCTGTTTTGTTTTTCTTTTCACTCTGTTTGTCGTTTTTAGTATTTTATGAATTTGATTTTTCCTATAACGCTCGAGTTGGAGATGTTGCAAAGACAGAAATTAAATCTCCTATTAGCTTTCAAATTGTTGACGAAATTGCGACAGAGGAGAAACGTCGAGAAGCTGAAATGGCAGTTCCTCCGGTTTTTGATTACGATCCCAAAATTTATGATAATCTTTTTCGTAAGATATTTTTATCTTTTCGAAATATGCGAAAAGTTCTTTCACACTCAAATACTGGGCCTATTTTAGAAAGTAATTGGGACAAAACCGCAGAAGAGTTTACAAAGAATTATAAAACGATTTTTGAAGAGCAAATTGGTCATACCATTTCTCCCCGTATTTTTGATTGGCTGATTTCAAAACGCTTTAGCTCAACAGTGGAAAACCAGCTTGTTGATGTACTGGCAGAGTGGACAAAGCAACGTGTTTTTGAAGCACCGGCAAATGTTATTAATGATGACACAAAGTTTTTTCTTATGCGTCGTATTGAAACAGAAGGAGTTGCACAAGAGCATTTGATAGACCGTAAAGATGTGAGAGATATCAAGCAAGAAGATCTTTTTACCTTGAAAGTCATTAAGGCTCAAATGCCTATTGCTGGTCGTGATGGAACAAACTTAGAGCTTCTTGCGAGGCAGTTGCTGAGCCCAAATCTCACATTTAACAAACAAGAAACGACGTCGCGAAGAGAAAAAGCACGCAATTCAGTTTTACCAGTACAAATTTCCATTAAAAAAAATCAAACAATTGTCAGTGCGGGCTCTGTGGTATTGCCAATTCATGCGACATTGATTCGTGAAATTAATAACCTTCAGTCAGATCGTCGTACCGATTTTATTGCATTAATTGCAAGTATTTTATTTACAGTTTTTGTGCTTGTCTTCTTTTCGTATATCAAAAGGTTCACGACAAATAGAGTTAAAGTTCGAGTCAAAGATGTGGGAGCTATGGCATTAGTGACAGTTTTTGTCGTGGCCCTTACAAAATTATTTTTATTCCTTATGGATTCTGCATTTTCTGTAAGGTTTGGTGCGAATATTCCAATGACGGCCTTTCTCTTTGCGGCCCCAGTTGCTGCAGGTCCTATGCTTGTTGGGTTGGTTATTACATCTGGTGAGATGGTTTGGCTTTTTACGGCTTTTTTATCTGTCGTCTTGACGTTTATGGTTGATATGAATTTTATGTTTTTTACCACTTCATTCATTGGTGGAATTGCTGCAGCTCGGGGTGTTTACTCTTGTAAAAAGCGAAATGATATTTATTGGGCGGGTCTCCGTACGGGTTTAATCAACTCAGTGGTTATTAGCTTTTTGATGTTTTACGTAAAACTAGGAGAACCAGATTTATTTTTACAATTAGTTTGGAATGTTCCAGCAGGTCTTATTGGAGGAATTCTTTCTGCAATGATCGCTATGATGCTTGTTCCTATGTTAGAATCCATTTTTAACTACTCAACCGATGTAAAGCTTCTTGAATTGGCAAGTTTGAATCATCCCCTCATGCGAGAAATGATCGTTAAAGCTCCAGGAACGTATCACCACTCCCTTGTTGTGGGAAGTATGTGTGAGGCTGCCGGAGAAGCCATTGGTGCCAATGCCCTCTTGGCAAAAGTGATGGCTTATTATCATGACATTGGTA
>JAGRAB010000059.1 GCA_020435085.1 Bdellovibrionales bacterium
TGGTGTTTCTTTTGATGAAGCACTTTTACTGAGAGAGTTACAAAGGCGCAGACCTGGTCAATCGAAAGTGGTGTCTGGGCGTAATGAAAGTGACCAGCCAACGGTATTGAGTGGTGTTTTTGAAGGAAAAACTTTGGGAACACCCATTGCGATTATCGTCAAAAACCAAGATGCAAAATCTGAAGATTATAAAGAGATTCAATACCAAGCGCGTTTAGGTCATGCCGACGATGTTTGGAAACAAAAATTTGGTCACGTGGACTATCGAGGTGGTGGTAGAGCCTCAGGGCGTGAGACCGTGGCTCGGGTTATGGCAGGAGCCGTGGCTCAAATGCTTGTTCGAGCCTTAGTGCCAGAGATTCAGGTGATGGGCTTTGCCAGTCAAATTGGTCCATTTGAGCTTTCTGATAAAGACATTCAAAATTTATTGAACTCAAATTTTGAAAGTCAGATGATCGATCAATATTCCAGCCGATTTCCAGGTGTCGAACACAAAAAAGTGGAAGAACTTTTAGTTGGTGCCAAAACGGAAGGGCAAAGTATTGGTGGCACTATTGAGATTTGGATTAAAAATAGTCCTTCAGGTTTAGGACAGCCTGTTTTTCATAAGATCAAGAGTGATTTTGCTCAAGCTTTTATGAGTATTGGTGCCACGTCAGGCTTTGAAATGGGCGATGGTCAATCAGCCACTCAAAAAGAAGGAGCGAAATATCATGGTGAACAGGAGGCCGATTATGGGGGCGTTCGCGGCGGAATTACAACAGGCGAGATGATCAAAATGCGTGGATTTTTTAAACCCACTTCAAGTATTCTTGATGTGGCAAAAAAAGGTCGCCATGACCCATGTATTGTTCCAAGGGCTATTCCTGTTGTTGAGGCTATGATTTGGATTGTTTTAGCTAATCATCTTCTCTGGAAACGATTAGATCAATTATAGATGTATTATTGATATCTGTTTTTGTGTTCTCTTTTACATCAGTAACAGTATGCTCACGAAAAACACCAGTGATTGTTTTTTGTCTTGGGGACTGTGGTAGTGAGGAGTATTGGTAAACTCCTGAAAGAGTGGCTTCGTCGGAATAAGTTTGAGGAAGTAAAAGAGATGAGGCGTGACCGTAAACAAAGTCTCCAGAGGCGGCTTCATAAACGTCTCGCACAGGAGCCTGAGCTTGAGTGGAACGAGCTTGTGGCTTTTGTTTTTGCTGACGGTGGCGACGTTGATGTACTTGAAAGTCTCGATATGAGACAATACTGTCGGAGGAGTGCTTTCCTCGCATCAGATAAAGAATGGCAAATAAGATAAGACAGCCATGAAGGACCATAAAGAAAATTTGAAAGCTTGTCAGCTCAAGAAGCATTCGAAATCCCTTTTTTAGTAATTTGACTTTTATCAAAGCAAGACACTCGCCATCTCAAATGAAAATAACAGTCTGTAATTTTTTATTTTTTGTCTGAGAGTGAGAATTTCGAATAAAAGTTCGACAGTGTTCAGCTCGGCAAGGCCATATATCTATTTATTACTAAGTGTCTTGATAGGTGAGAAATTTTCTTATTTTAATAATTTTGGCCTACCCTTTGCAAATATCTAAGGCTATGAAATCATTTTGGCTTATTTATTTTCTTTTTTCTCTCTTTACCAATGCACTGTTAGCGGCAGAGTGCGAATCCCTTTTAGCAAATAAAGGAAAGGTCATTATTGATGGTGATTTTGAACCTTTTCAGGCTTTTCAGCAAGCTGGAGTAAACCCTAAAAAAGTGGCCATTAAGATAAAAAATGTGCCAGCAGGAGAAGAGGCCGCCTATGTTGAGTTCCAATTAATGGAAGGAAAAAATGAAATTGGTGAACTTCAACTATATGACCATGATCATGAACAATGGGGGACATATTCAGGCCTCACCGGTAGTTATCGGGATAAAGGTGTTGGTTCTTTGATGTATATGATTGGTGCAGAAGTTATTTTTCGTTTATATCCACACGTGAAATCTTTAGACTCGTGGGATGGATCCCCAGATGCAAATTTCATGTGGGAAAAACTTGTTCGTACGGGACATGCTGTGAAGTCAACAGATGATGATCCTAAGGATCCAATTGTCAGGTATTTATATTCTCTTAGAAGGGAACACATCACACCAAAGCTATCAAACTTTGTTGATAATATAAAAGTTTTAACTGGTGGTTCGAAAGTTAAGGCTCTCATCAGGCGTCCTCAATGAGGTGAATTCACAACCCCACGATAGATAAAACTGGCACCACCCATAAGTGAGATAAAATCACATTTGCTAAAAGACTGTGTTTGGTTCATGAGGTCGATAAAGTTTTGTTGAGAAGGAAACTTTGAAGAAGATTTTTGTAAGTACTCGTAAGCCGATTTCTGGCCCGTAATCAAACCACCAATGCGTGGAACAATATATTTAAAGTAAAATTGAAAACCTTTTCGAAGAAGTGGGTTTTGCTGATCACCAGTTTCAAGAATCATCACGCGCCCGCCTGGCTTTGTGACTCGGGCCATTTCACTTAAGGCTTTAACGGGATCCGAAACATTTCGAATGCCATAGGCAATGCTAACAACATCAAATCGATGGTCTTCATAAGGAAGATTTGTGGCATCGGCAATTTCAAATTGAATTTTGAGTCCATTTTTTTCGGCTTTTGCAGGAGCCTTATCAAGCATGCCTTGGCAAAAATCACTGCCAATCACTTCTCCTTGAGAACCCACAACTTTTGCAAATTCAATGGCGAGATCACCTGTTCCCGTCGCGCAATCTAAAATCGCATCGCCTGGTTGAGCTTGGCTTCGTTGAACGAGCTTTTTTCGCCAAAGGCGAGCCATGCCTCCGGTCATCACATCGTTGGCCGTATCATACCCTGATGAAATCGATTGAAAAAGAGATTGAATGTCTTCGGCAGGAGGGCCACTCAAAGTTTCAGATGGTTTCATCACAGCTTGGCCAAGGTTCGATCGTTAACAGCTAATGCTTGAGGTAACTTCATCATTAACTCTTCAAATTGAGCAAAATCTAGTGCTTGATAGCCATCACTCAGAGCTTTTTCAGGTTCAGGATGAATTTCCACAATTAATCCATCGGCACCAGCGACAGCAGCGGCAAGGGCAATGGGGGCCACAAGGCTGGTCTTTCCCACTCCATGAGAGGGGTCTGCAATAATTGGAAACGAAGAATTTTCTTTAATATAAGCAATGGCATTAATGTCAAATGTGTTTCGAGTGGCCGTTTCAAAAGTTCGAATACCACGCTCACAAAGAACCACATTTTCATTACCACCATTGGCGATGTAGTCAGCAGAGAGAAGCCACTCTTTAATAAGGCCTGAAAAACCTCGTTTGAGAAGAACAGGCTTATCAATGGAGCCCAATTCTTTTAAAAGAACGTAATTATGCATATTTCGAGAACCAACTTGAAACATATCAACGACTTCATACATATCGGCAATTTGGCGTGGGTCGGTGACTTCCGAAATAAAAGGCAAACCGATAGAATTTTTCACTTGCTTTGCAATGTTATAAGCATCTTTTCCAAGGCCTTGAAAACTCTCAGGGTTGGTTCGAAGCTTAAACATGCCCCCGCGAAGCATATGTACCCCAAGGCTCGAAACGCATTTTGCAGTATTTTCGAATTGCTCAAGAGATTCAATGGAGCAAGGGCCGGCCATGACAACGAAATCTTTACCAATTTCCAAGTGGCTTCCGATTTTTACTGTCTTTGTCTTCATATCCAGTTCATTCCCTTACTGAAGCTGTAAAATACAAGCCATTTTAATAATAACCTTGAGTTATTCTTATAACATAGCTTGTTTGATACGTTGAGACTGTTGTACACATGATTTGCGTTAAGAGCACGCAATACCTGCGTCGAATAATAATATTTTATGTGGACAGAGACCTCAATTATGAATTCAAGACCCTTAAATCTGCAAAATTGGCTGAATGAAGGGGCATTTTTAGGCTCAAAAGGGGGGACATACACCCTCTCTGAGGGACCTTTTGAGTTGGATTCTGGAGGCATTCCTGGGAAATTTTCTTGGCTCTTGGCTCCGTTTTTTATTGATCCCCTAAAGCCTTTGAATTGGACGACGGGTCAAACGGCGATTGAGTGGAGTACTGAAGCATTTGAAAATTCTATATTCAACCAAAAAAATTTAGAGATTCCACCTCCTCTAGAGCCTTGGGTGGCTCCCTCAAAAGAGCAATTTAAAGAAATGTTTTTCGAAGCCCAATCATTATTTCAAGCCCAGCAATTAGAAAAAATCGTTCCCGTGGTTTTTGAAAAACGTCAACAGTCAGTCACCGCAGGCACATTGATTCAGTGGTTAAAAAACGCGTTCAGATCTTCTACAAAAGGCTATTTATTTGGAAAGTGGAACCTCTCGGAGGGGTGGGGTGTTCTTGGGCTGACTCCAGAATTATTCTTTCAAAAAGAAATGTCTCTACCTCTTCAAACGATGGCCTTGGCGGGAACTGCTCAAAATCCACAACATGATCTACTTCAAGACACAAAAGAACTTAATGAACATGATATTGTGGTGAATGAGATGACAAATGTTTTTTCAAAATATGGGTTTGTTCATAAAACAAAACCCTACGTATGGTCACCAGGCTCTTTACAGCACCTGCGAACCGATATCGATGTAGAGTTGAAGCAATTAGATGTTGAACCCCTCATTAAAGATCTCCATCCCACGCCCGCTCTGGGAGGAACTCCTAAAGATACAGCACTTGAAATTCTGCGAAAGTGGAATTTAAAAACTGAGAGAGGTTTTTTTGGAGCTCCCTTTGGTTTTCAGAGCAGCGATGGTAGATGTCAGTTTGTGGTTACTATTCGCTGCTTGATGTGGAAAGGCGAAGAGGTTTTTCTTGGTAGTGGCTGTGGTTTAGTACCAGAGAGTCAGTGGGAGCGTGAATGGGAAGAACTCACTCGTAAACGTGATTCGGTAAAAAAAGTATTTGGAGTAGATCATGCGAGCAATTGAAATGGCTCAACATATTGCGAATGAGCTCGAAAACCTAGGAGTTCGAGAAATTTGTCTTTGTTCTGGGGCCCGAAATGCTCCGCTAGTTGAGGCTTTTCAAAAAAATGAGAATTTTCGTATTATGTCTTTTTTTGATGAGCGAAGTGCTGCCTTTTTTGCACTTGGCCGCGCTCGTAAAACTCAAACACCTGTTGTTGTCTGTACGACCTCAGGAACAGCGGCTTCAGAGCTTTTATCGGCCACCATTGAGGCATATTACTCAGAAATACCACTTATTTTGCTCACCGCTGATCGTCCCCCACGTTTTCGCTATTCAGGAGCTCCGCAATCGATGGATCAACTCAGTTTTTTTAAAAACTACACTCAAGCACAGTGGGAGTTGGAGTCAGAATTTTTATCTCTTTCAAAATCAACAGGCCCCATTCATATTAATGTTTGTTTAGAAGACCCTGTCGGCCCAAAACAATCAAATGCGATAACAGAAAAAATTCTTTGGGAAGATGTTCAAAAACCTCTCGTTATTATTGGTGAGCTCAATAAAGAAGAGAAAAAATGGACGAGGGATTTTTTAAGAGAGAATCAGTGTGTTTTTATTGCAGAGGCACATTCTTGTATTAATAAAACTCATGAAAATGAGTTCAAAAGTATTGAAGTCTCATCACAAGTTGTTTCAAAGTCTGATTTTCCGTTTGTTTTTGATGGCATTCTTCGGTTAGGCAGAGTTCCCACACTAAGACTGTGGCGTGATCTTGAAGAGAGTCTTGATTTTATTCCAGTCAAAAGTTTTTCGCATCATCCATGGTCGGGATTAGGGAGAGAGGATTCTTCTCCAGAGAGTTTTGAAGTTTTAAAAGACTTGAAAATCAATTATGAAATTCCAAAAGAAATTTCAATTCGGCAAAATTCTTTTTTAAAAAAACGCGAGGGCTTAGTTGCAGAGTTTCCTAAAAGTGAACTGGCTTTAATACAAACTCTTTCAAAAGTGATTCATGATGAAGCTTGTGTTTTTCTAGGTAATTCACTGCCCATTCGTGAATGGGATCTTGTGGCAGATTCTCGTGAGGATATTGAGGTGATTTCACAAAGAGGAATGAACGGGATTGATGGTTTAATTTCAACTTTTATGGCTATGGCTAATGAAAAGAAAGAAAACGTCATTGTCGTTGGGGATCTTTCCGCTTTTTATGATGTGAATGCATTTTGGAATCTCAGATATTTAAATAAAAATCTCAGTTTGCGAATTGTTATTATTAATAATCAAGGTGGCAGAATTTTTCGAAGGCTTTTTAAAGATCCTATTCTGCAAACGACCCATGAAGAAGATTTTCAAAGCTTTTCAAAGCTTTGGCAGCTTCCTTACATCACGGTTTCGTCGACTAAAGAAATGCATGATCAATGGAAGCTTTTACCTCAACAAGTGATTGTAGAAGTACAACCAGACCTGGCACAAAGTGATCGTGCCTGGGAGTGGATCAATGTCTAAAAGCTCCGCTTTTATAGCCCTGCATGGGTTTGGTGGTTCGCCAGAGATATTCTATAAATTGGCAGAAAATTTAAAATTACGAAAAGCCATTGATGAAATTTGGATTCCCGATTTATTCAAAGACCTATGGTCCATCAATACTTCAACAGTTCAGCAATGGGTTGACTCTTTTTTAGAAGAAGCAAAAATAAGAAAGTTTCAAAAGCCTTGGATCGTCGGGTATTCAATGGGCGCGCGATTAGCCTTGAATGCACTCATCAGTTCTCCACAAAGTTTTGAGGGAGCGATTCTTATCTCTGGAGCTCCAGGAATCTGGGATAAAGATGCAATAAAAGAGAGAGAAAATTTTGAAAACCTTTGGAGTGAACGTTTTTCTTCTTTAGAATATGAAGAATACAACACGCTTTGGCAAAAGCAGGAGATTTTTAGTTCAACAAAATCAAAAAATTTACGAAATGATGTTTCTGGTCAGATTTTAGCTCAGGCAATGATTTCTTGGTCGACATGTCGGCATGTTTTTTCGAAAAATCAACTTCTCGATTGTTCGGCAAAAATTATTTGGCTTGCAGGGGAAGATGACAAAAAATACGTGAAAATTCTGTCAGATTTAATGAAAGAGCGTGGGCCTGGTGAATTAAAATTGATTTCTGGGGCAGGTCATCGTTTATTAGAGGATAATCCGAAACAAGTTGAAAATATTATTTTTGATTTTATAAAAGTATCGAGGGATTTTAAAAAGGAGCTGGGATGAGTGATTATTTAAAATTGAAAACAACAGATCATCAAACTGTTTATGTGAGAAAAGAATCTATTGCAGGAATTGAACCAGTCATTGCAGGTGCTAGGGGCTCTGAACATGTAAGAGTTTATGCTGCTGGTTTTAAATGGTTGATTGATGAACCTGTGAAGCCATTTTTTGAGAAAATGGGAATTCCTTACTCTGAGATTGAAAAGTCAGATTCATGAAACCTTTATTTTTAGCCATTCGATGGAAAACATTAAGTGCCAGCTTTGCTCCTATTATGGTCGCAACAGCACTCGTGTCGCTAACTCAAAATAAAGTTTTATGGTGGGTGAGTGGTCTTTGTTTGGCTGGTTCGCTTTTTATTCAAATTGCAACTAATCTTTTAAACGATGTGATCGATTTTAGAAAAGGGGCAGATACCAGTGAGAGAGTAGGACCACAGCGAGTGACAGCCTCAGGGGTGATGTCAGAGAAGAAAGTCTTTGCTTATGCCATTCTTATGTTGATCTTAGCAATGCTTTGTGGCGTGCCTCTTGTGCTTCTTGGCGGAACACCGGTTTTAATTATTGGTCTTGTTTCATTATTTATGGCCTATAGTTATACGGGAGGGCCCTTCCCACTGGCATATTTGGGTCTTGGTGATCTTTTTGTCATATTGTTTTTTGGTCTCATAGCCGTGATGGGAACGTATTATCTCCATACAGGGCTTCTTTTTCAAATCGATGCGTTTATTGCAGGCCTACAAGTTGGATTTCTTTCAACCATACTTATCGCCATTAATAATTTTCGAGACATCGAGCAAGATAAGAAAGCGAATAAAAAAACCTTAGCCGTTCGTTTTGGATCAAAGTTTGCAAGATATGAAATTTTATTTTTGATGGCTTCGACATTTCTTCTTAATGGCTATTGGTTTTATCGTGGTTGGTATGTAGCCGCGGCACTCCCTTTGATTTTATTGTCAACGGCTTATTTACTTTTAAGAGATATATTTATTGAAAACCCATCAGAAAAATTCAATGGATTTCTCGCACGTTCAGCAAAACTGCAAATGCTTTTTTGTTTTCAACTGACATTGGGGCTTGCCCTTGAACATTTGGTATAGCCCCTATTCATTAAATGCAAAGAGCTTTCTCAATAGTCAAATGAGAGGGAAGTCTTCTGAAGGTGTGCTTTTGCGGGTGGAATTTTCAAGTCATCTTGTGGGCTATGCAGATGTGCACCCGCATCCAGAACTCGGTGATGCTACTTGGGAAGATGAACTTAAGAAGTTTATCGATCAAAAGCCCTCACAACTTTTTACCAATAGTTTGCACTGGGCCTTGGTAGATGCCCATGCGAGAGAAAAAAATGAACCAGTCATTAAAAGTTCGACTCTTCCAAAGACACATTATTTATGCCCAGACATTCATTCGTTTACCGAGGAAAAAATTCAAATCCTAAAGCAGCAAGGTTATACACATATTAAATTAAAGCTCGGGCGTGACTTAGACTTTGAAACAAAGCAGTTAAAAAAGCATTTCA
>JAGRAB010000060.1 GCA_020435085.1 Bdellovibrionales bacterium
TTAAAAAAAAGTCTGCTAAAATTTCCCGAACATAAATTGGCAAGTACTCTTCTGTCGGTGGTCCTGCAATGACACGATCTCCTTTTTCAAAAGTCACTACACCATCAGAGGCTACCTGTGAATCAAAACGAAAGCTTCCAAACTCTTTAAAGCCCCAAATCATTCCATAAGTAAAAATATAATCGGGCATTTGCTTATATGCATTTATCACTAGGCCAATACCCCGAGTGGATAACCAATCAATCAAGCGTACGGCCGGCTCTGTTGCAACTTTTGAAGTCTTTGCAAACATATAAGGCCATCCATCAGGCCCTTGCTGTGCTTCTTTACTTTCTAATTCAATATTAGAGTCAACGATAGCTGCCAAGAAAGCCTGCTCCCATTCTTCATCTCTCAAAGATTCTGGCTGACTGCATAAATTTGTTAAATCTAAATATCTCGCCACAAACACTCCTCAATCACAAACTAAACAAACATCATATTCATTGCAGATATTCCCTCTAAAAGATACAAATATTATTGGAGAATTTTTGTGCATCAATTAAGAAAATTTCAGTCAATACTTGGGCCAGGTATTCTTATGGCCGCCGCTGCAATTGGTGTTTCGCACCTTGTGCAATCCACACGCGCGGGAGCTAACTTTGGTTTTGATCTTATTATTCTTATTCTTCTCGCCAATTTTTTTAAATACCCTTTTTTCGAATATGGTCACCGGTATTTTGTTGCAACCGGAGAAACTCTTTTAAGTGGATATAAGAGGCTTGGTAAACGCTATTTATATGCCTTCATGATTCTTAATTTTTTCACTGCAATGGCAAGTGTTGCTGCTGTGACATTCGTTACAGCAGCCCTTTGTCAAAATCTTTTTCAGTGGGGACTTTCGCTTCCTCTCTGGTGTTTTCTGTTAATTTTAATCTCTGTCTTGCTTTTAGCTATTGGCCATTATCGAGGGCTTGATATTTTTATAAAAATCTTAATGGTCATCTTGCTTGTTGCAACTATTGCTGCTTTTATTGCAGCAATGAGTGCTGATGTTCGACCTCGAAATATTATTGAACCTCTATCTCCATGGCGATGGGCCAATTTAAGTTTTTTTCTCGCTCTGATGGGGTGGATGCCTGCACCCATTGAACTCTCTGTTTGGCAGTCGCTTTGGATGGAAGCAAAAGATCGAAATGCTGGCCGACGTACAACACTTCGAGAGGCAAAAATTGATTTTAATTTTGGATATATTGTCACCGTTATCCTTGCCGTTATTTTTTGCTGCCTTGGAGCACAAATTATGTTTCAATCTGGCGTCTCTTTTAGCCCTTCTCCAGCGACTTTTGCAGGGCAGGTTATCGAGCTTTATACCACAGCCCTTGGTCCCTGGTCGACTCCCATTATTTCCGTAGCCGCAATTGCAACAATGTTTTCCACAACCATTACACTTATTGATGCTTATCCAAGATCTATTGCCGAGGGATTATTATTAGCCTTTCCAAAGATGAATAAAATTTCCCATCGCCAATGGCTTAATACCTGGATATTTATCAATTGTGCTATTGCCTTAGGAATCATTTGGCTCCTTCAAGAACAGCTTAAGTTGATGGTTGATATTGTTACTATTATTGCATTTATTGCAGGGCCATTTTTCGCATATATTAATTTTAAGTTGATTCGTTCTCACCTTGTTTCTAAAAACTTTCAACCAGGACCAGCTTTAGTGCTACTTAGCTATTTAGGTCTTATTTTTTTATGTGGATTTACAATTTTATATATTTATAAAAGTATTGTTTA
>JAGRAB010000061.1 GCA_020435085.1 Bdellovibrionales bacterium
CTGTCTCAATGGCGTTGGCGAGTGGTTCAAAAAACTGCGAATAATCAAAAAATAATTCTTCTCTGCCCATTTTGGCATACCCAATGGGTTCCAAATTCATAATGGCCCAATGGGCAAGAAATTTTGTATTTTTCGCAATAAACTTTGCTATATAGGGGAGTTCAAAAATATTTTTCTTAGTTAGCACAGTTCTTAATTCAATGGCACCACCAGAAGATGCTAAGATAAATAAGTTTTCAATGAGCGTATTGAAAGCCCCGCACTTTTTTACTATATCGTCGTGTTCTTGTGCTGAAGACGAATAAAGAGGTATTCCCCAGAGAATCTTGAGAGCCTTGTGAAGTTCTATTAAGCGTGCCCGATCCTTTTTCGAAAAATGTTGCGCATTGGTTAAAATGTGAAAAGAAATATCGGGTCTTTTCTCTGCAAAGTACTCTAAAAGGGAAAAGAGTTCCTCCTTATAAAGAGTCGGTTCCCCACCAGATATTCCAATATCTATGTCTTGGTCCGAAAGTTCAATAGCATCTCTGTAAAGAGGGATAAGCCATCGACTATCAATGTCTTTCGGTGGTTGGCTGCACATCACACACAATTGGTCGCATTCTTCAGTAAAAAGAATGGTATTGTGCTTGCTCCCCCTCCTAATGATCCTTTGCGCTTCCTTTCTTTCGGGAAAGAAAATAAAAACATCGCCTTCAAAGTCATATTGAGAGTCACAGGGTATAAAAACATTACCTTTGGTTGATCTTCCGACATAGCCTCTCTTTATTTCATCATAAAAACACTTCACCTCATTATCATTCAAAATTGGGGTTTCTAATTCCGCCCGATTACATTTAGATAGCTTTCCCGTAAACGGAGAGGAGCTTTCTGTAAATTCGCAATTAAATTTCAGCTTTATCATAGAAAAGCTCGTAAGTTTTCGGAGGATCAATTTTTCTATAAACCCATTTGAGAAAAACATCTAACCATTCAATATCTTTCGAAGCCACCTTCTCAAAAATCAAATCAAATATCATCATGTGCCGCATGCAAAACCAGGTATCTAATTTCGGGGAATCAATTCTATTGTACCGAGATAAATCATCAATCATATCTACACCACAAAAGGGCATATAGGCACAATGAAGGCAATCTGAATCTACCTGATTCATTGAGTGCCAGTTAAGATTTCGCAATTTCTCTTTATCAATTGGCCCGCCCATCTCGCCCAGAGAGAGATCTACATGCCCTGTTCTTGAAAGCATGCGAGCCTCATCCGAGGGATAGATCCTTCCATCAAAATCAATGACGCAATAATCGCTCAAGAAAAAGTTCGGAGAGCGAAAGTCAACAAACCCGTGATCGTCGATCTGAAAAATATTCTTAAGTACAAGAGAGAAATAAAATTCCTCAAAAAAAGTATCCTTATTTATTTGCACAATGTACTCGATTGCTTCACGGTAAAACTGGTTCCACTTGGCAACATCTTTGGACAATTCCTTGAAAGTTTTTCTTGCAAAGCCCATATAATTAACTGGGCGAAGGAAAATGGAGGAAAACCCAAGTGAAAGATACAAATCAATTAAGGCTTTAGGGTCCCGAAGCATTTCTTCTGTTATCGTTGGCAGCGCAGACACTTTATGAATTCCATAACAATACTTTATATGCTTGAAGTTTTCAAAAAACTGCTTTGCAGATTTCTGATTATGAGTTCTATTGGAAGCCATGACATCCTCAGGCCCATCAATCGACGTGCTAATGTAGACATTGGGCCTTCGATATATTTCCGCCATCTCTTTTGTTACAGACATTAAATTTGTACAAATTACAAATTCTGATTCTGGAAATCTTTCTTCGCCCATAGAAATGATTTGTTTTATTAAATCAGGGCGAAGAGTAGGTTCGCCCCCCTGAAATTCTATTTTAACTTTATCCCCTTGAAGACCATCTAAAAAATTCGAAAATCTAGAAAGCTTCTCCTCATCCCAATCAAACCCTTTTGCATGCAGCGGTGCACGCGAGACTTGGCAATAAGTACAAGACAGGTCACAGCGAAGTGTAGGAATAATGATGATGTAGGAAAGACCTTGTTTCGTTCTACTCAGGCGGTCCTTCACTCGTTTAGCTAAAGCAAGAAGCTTCCAATGTTCAGTTTCGTCAAATTTGATGAGCAAATCGCTCAACCGTGTTTCCTCATCTTTTAACAAGTCATTGCCAAGAATCCGCCCAGCAATTCCTGCTTCAAAAAATCCATAATCGCCCACTTCGTTGGAAACGAGGGTTCTTGATCCTATTTCTCGAAAACGAAAAGGTGTCGTCAGTTTGTCCGTCATGAAGTTCCGTAAATTGTTTTTCGAATGGCTAAGGTATCTGAATATATACGCTCTCTATACAAAATATTTAAAAATTCCTTTTCGAACTTGGACTTGTCAAAGTTTCCGTTTTTGGAAATAATCGTCAATGACTCTGAGTTTTCAGGCTTCGTTATTTCTAAATCTGGATACAGATATTTCGCCCGCACAATGGCTGCGTCAAAGTAATTTTCAAAGGATTTGGGAATTTTAATGATTATTTCCTTCATCTTAGGTCAAATATTGAAACGGCATAATCGAGGCATTTCTTTGAGAAATGTTTTGGCAGCCAAAACTAATATTTTTATCTTTTCAAATAATTAAACAAAAAAAGCCCTTTAGGCCTACCGCTTAAAGAGCTTAGCTAAATCCAATCATAGGACAAATATATCCATTTTGAAGGAAAGGAATTTGCTACATAATTTCTACCGGCTACTCCACCAAATTGAATGTGAATGGGGAAATTGCCTAATTTACAACCCTAGCACTACCGAAGCAAATATAAATATAGGATTATCAACTTAGGTATATATTCATTTGCTCATTTGGTAAAGAAATCTCTTCCCTATGTGTGCCCGTAAAAAGATCCTGACTCCTACAATGAGGTTGGACTTTATTGTTTGAATACCTCCGCTGAATCGACATTCCTTTTGTTCCCCAAAATCTGTATGGTGGGTAAACGATCTTTTCTTAAACAATATTCCCCATGCGCATACCCCGAACCCTCTACCTGCTCCCGCTCACGGTCTTTGCCCTTCTACTGACGTCCCTGGCTCATGCTGATTTCCAAGCTGGGTTGGATGCCTATGACCAAGGCGACTATTAAACGGCGCTCAAAGAATAGCAGCCACTCGCTGAGCAGGGACATGCCAAAGCCCAGTGCACGCTGAGCCTGGCTGAAAAAGAAGGACACAGGGCATGAACTATTTAAAAGCAATCTCATTACTAGTAATAGCAGTTGTATTGACCGCGAATTTTATCCTTTCACACATATGGCCATCTCTTTATCTTAACGTTCATTATGAGGAGTATTTCGACTCAATTGTTACTTGCGCTAAAGCAAAAGCTTCCTTTCGAGAAGCGAAGAACGCTCCTAGTGATTTAGATCCATATTTCAAGCACAGATTACTTTTGACATCTCAGGTGGAACTTGCAAA
>JAGRAB010000062.1 GCA_020435085.1 Bdellovibrionales bacterium
GTAGAATATTCAAATGGATCTAGCAACTCGGTTTTTTAAATTTTTGGCAAGTATTCGACTGGCAGTTTTTATTATTATTAGTATTGGTGTGATCTCTGCTATTGGGACCATATATGAAGCTCGATACGATGCGCGATATGCCCAAGAAATGGTCTATAACTCACCATATATGTGGATCATCATGGGACTTTTAGCGATTAATTTGATCGCCGTTATGGTAGATCGATGGCCATGGAAAAAGAGACATATAGGCTTCGTACTTGCTCATGTAGGTATTATTCTCATGCTTCTTGGCTCTGTTTTTACAAAGTTTTACGGAGTTGATGGATCCATTTCTTTTGATATTGGCCAATCGAATAGATACGTCACTCTTCAAGAGCATGAGCTCTCAGTTTACTCCTCATTTGCCGATTCACGAATGACGGAAATGGTAAAAATGGATGTCAATTTTTTTAAAAACCCTCCCTCTGAAGATCATCCATTTCTTTTGAGTTTTGGAAATAAATCTGTCTCTATAAAAAAATATTATCATTATGGAATTCGTCAATCGTCGATCAATTCTTCAGAGGATACTGTTGATGGACCAGGTGTTCGATTTCAGCTGCAAAATAAAAATGTCAGCCTCAGTGAATGGCTCATTCGACCACAAGCTAAAAACTATGAATCTATAAATATGGGACCTGCAAGAGTGATTTTAAGTGATGGTTCTTATCAGTATCAGGGTGGGAACGAGGTCGTCTTAGAAGCCATGCCAGAGAGTTCAGCAATTCAATATAAAATCTTTACATCGAGTCGAGGAGGGCTTTCGTCATCTGGGGAAATTCATGCCGGAGAGTCTGTGGAAACGGGGTGGATGGGCTTAACCTTAAGAATTTTACGTTTTTTACCTAGGGCCAAAGAAACAATTAGTTATACAAGAGAACAATATCCGAACAAACTGACACATCCAGCGATTTACCTTGAGTATGAAGGAAAACCTTATTGGATGGCATTGAATTCTGTTCTTCGTTTTTATGATTCCGACAAAGTTTATATCGTAGTTTTTGGGAATAAACGCATCAATATTGGGTTTGATATGAAACTAACCCAATTTAAAATGAGCAAATATCAGGGGACAAACCGTGCAGCAACTTATGAAAGTGATGTTGATGTTCCTGAGTTGGGTTCTGTTAATATTTCGATGAATGAACCATTAAAATATAATGGATTTATATTTTATCAGGCGAGTTTTGAGCAGGATGAAAAAGGAAAACCTGTGACGTCTATTTTATCAGTGAATTATGACCCAGGACGTGGCCTAAAATATTTAGGCTCATTTTTATTAGTTTTGGGCTCCATCATTCTTTTTTACTTCAAACGAGGGTTTTTTCTTAAAAAACCTAAAGGACAACAGTCATGAGAAATTTAATAAAACTTATTTTTGTCATCATTTTGCCAATGATTTCATGGAATGTAAGTGCAGATGTGATAGATCCTTTAAAAAAGATTCCGGTGCAAGATTTAGGTCGCTTAAAGCCATTTGATACATTTGCTCGTGAGAGTCTCTACTTGGTCTACGGTAAAAAAACATACACACCTCCAGAAGATTTGGAGCAAAAAGATAAGGATAAAAAACCAAAAACTCGAAGTGCAACAGATGTGGTATTTACATGGATGCTCATTCCTACTTATTGGGATGAACAAGAGATTATCGAAATTCGTCATAGTGGACTGCGAGAAGCCTTAAAGTTGACCAATGGTCATAAAATTCGATTCAGCCCAAAAGAACTTTTTTTGAATGAGCGTATGAGTCTTCTTTTTCAAGAACTTAAAAACCAACAAACAGCTCAAAATAAACTCAATCCCTATTACCAAGCTGTTCAACGATTGCAAAATCAGATGGCTGTTTATCATATGATTAAAACAGGACATGGGCTTCATGTCGTTCCTCAGCCTGATTCTGATACATGGCTGAGTGTTGCTGAGCTTCAAGGGCCATTGGCTGAAAAATTTAGTGAAATTACAAGGGCCATTGTAGGTGCTGTTTCACAAAATGAAGATAATAAGGAAGCAAATATTTCGTCAACGCAAGTGCAAAAAGCCGTCGATGATTTTATTGCAGCAGCTAAAGCCAATGCTCCAGAGAAGTATGCACTCCCTTGGCGTATTGACCTAGAAGTTCATTACAATGAATTCCATCCATTTATGTATGCCTGGATTCTTTATTTATTGTGTGCCATTTTTATGATTTCACATATTATTACAGATCGAAAATCATTTTATAAAGTCGGTTGGATACTCCTTCTCGGAGGCTTTGCTCTCCATGCTTATGGCATGGTTGTGCGAGTGATTTTATCTGGACGTCCACCTGTATCGAATATGTATGAAACTGTTGTGTGGGTGCCTTGGGGAACACTGCTTTTTGCAATGATTCTTGAACGGACTCAAAAGTGGAAGCTTCTTATTCCTGCAGCTACGTGTGTGGCGATACTTTGTTTAATTCTTACAGATATCGCTCCATCTGTTTTGGATGCAAGTATTCAACCTCTTGAGCCAGTCTTGCGCTCAACATTTTGGCTGAGTACGCATGTATTGATTATTACAATTAGCTATGCGGCGTTTTTTCTTGCCTTTGCTTTAGGGGACTTATTGATGTTTTATTACCTTTCCGATGAAAAAAAATATGCCAAGCAAATTCAAAATGGGACGCGTTCTATTTATAGGAGTATACAAATAGGAGTGGTTCTACTCGCTGCGGGAATTATTCTTGGAGGCGTTTGGGCGGATTATTCTTGGGGGCGTTTTTGGGGTTGGGACCCTAAAGAAACTTGGGCTTTGATCGCTTTACTTGGCTACATTGCCATACTTCATGGACGACTAGTGGGGTGGATTCAACCATTTGCATTAGCCGCATGGTCAGTGATTGCTTTTGGTTTAGTGATTATGGCCTGGTATGGAGTGAATTTTGTTTTAGGTGCGGGACTTCACTCCTACGGGTTTGGAGCCGGTGGTGTTGAATATGTATCGGCTTTCGTTGCAGCCCATATTTTGTTTGTTGCCTATGTTGCAACCGTGCGTCATAGTCGTTTGAAAGCAAAGCCTATAAATTAAGCGATTCAAAGCTTGAAGGGTGAAGGTTTCATCAAAATAATTTATTTTTCATTTCTTTTTAAAGTTCACTGATATTCCTCAAAGTCGCTACTAGAGTGACTTTCGAGGCACAATCATTTTAAGTGTATTTTTTTAGCAACAATCTTTATGTGACTTTTGAGAAAAATCTTTAAAAAATTTCAGCCATTGTTTTGATTTTATTGAGATTTCGTCGTTGCCATCTTGTGGACTCTCTTTGTATTAAGTGAGATGCATTTGAAAACTAAATGATTAAAAAAACGAGTGAATCAGGTCAGTCGTTTTTGGTGTCATCCTTTGAGTTGAATAGGGTTGTGATAGTATGGGAAAAAAAATTGTTGGTGCCCTCGTCGTATTAGGCGTGCTTGGTGGCCTCTCAGCTTTTGTATACGCACTTACAAACAACAAAATGGAATTGGGATATAATAAAGGGTATGCTCCCGATCAGCCGATTCCTTTTTCGCATGAACTTCATGCAGGACAATACCAAATAAATTGTAAGTATTGTCACTCGAATGCCGGTCAGTCTCGGCATGCAACAGTTCCCAGCCTCAATATTTGTATGAATTGTCATATGGTCGTCAAAACAGATAGCCCATGGATTCAACAAATTTCAGAAGCTTATAATAAAGGGGAGTCTGTGGCTTGGCAAAAAGTGCATTTACTTCCTGATCATGTGAAGTTTAATCACTCGGCTCATATTCTTGCCGGAAAAGAATGTCAAACCTGTCATGGGCCGGTCGAACAAATGCCTGTGGTCTATCAATGGTCAAGTCTTTCTATGGGCTGGTGTGTAAACTGTCATCGTCAACCTGAAAACAATGCTCCCGTGAATTGCGGGACTTGCCACTATTAAGAGGATGTGCGGCAATGGGCGAAGTGCAAAACGAAAATAATTCTGGTTCTTCAAAATATTGGTTAAGTTTGGATCAATGGAGAAATGATCCTGAGTTTCAAAAACTAGCTGAAAACGAATTTCAATCAAGTCCTATGGCTGAGAGCAAAGAAGATGGTTGGGCAAGGCGTGAGTTTTTAAAGCTCATGGGTGCAAGCATGGCTTTAACCAGTTTTGGTTGTGTTCGCCGTCCTGCTCAAAAAATTGTGCCTTATGCAAAAAGACCCCAAGAGGTTTCCCCAGGCTTAGCTAACTTTTATGCCTCTTCATTTGTAGACGGCATGGAAGGATTTGGAATTGTTGTTACGACAAGAGAAGGGCGTCCTATTAAAGTGGAAGGCAACACGGACCATCCATTGAATCAAGGGGGAATGAGTGCAAGGGCCCATGCTCATATATTAAGTCTATATGATCCAGATCGATTAACAGAACCAAAAGAAAACATTCTCAACCCGAAAAAAACAAATAAAGAAACCGTTTCTGTGTCTTATGATGTTGCTGATAAGGCAATTATTGAAAAATTAAAAAACACAAAAGTGGCTTTATTAACAAGTTCTGTGAAGTCTCCCTCTGTTCAAGCTCTTGTGAGTGATTTTAAAAATGCTTTTGGAGTCACACATTATATTTGGAATGAGCAAGATTACTCTGTAGAGCTTGCTGCAGATAAAGCCAGCTTCGGAAGTGCAAGTAGTTTAGCACGACTTCGATTAGACAAAGCAAAATACATAGTCACAATCGATGCTGATATTCTTGGAACATATTTAAGCCCCACTCAGCAACAAGCGGATTTTGCAAAAGGCCGACGTCCAGGCAAAGACATGAATAAACTTGTTGCATTTGAATCACTGATGTCTTTGACAGGCTCTAATGCGGATGAGCGATTTCGTATCAAACCATCGCAACAGCTCGATGTTGTTATGGGATTGATTTATCAACTCGTTGTCAAAGATGGCAAAAGTTCTTTTGCATCTCAGTCAAGAGTTAAAGAAATTCTTGAACCATTCTCGAATGCAGCTGCTCGAATGGGTATTGAGGAAGTGGCATTCTCTCAGGTGGCTGA
>JAGRAB010000063.1 GCA_020435085.1 Bdellovibrionales bacterium
CCAAGTCTTTGGCCACTGACTACCAATATGGTCAAACTTAAAGTTCACATGATACGGTTCATTAATTTGTAGCTCCATATTTGCAGGAATTTCACTCAGCAGCTGAGCGGCTGGAACCCAGATAGGTTCAATTTTTCCGATACTTTTCCCAATGACACAATCACCTTCTACTTCCATCACTGGAGACTCACCACTTTCTGCAATACCTACAGCTACAAATTGCAATTGCACAGTTGAATATTTATTACATGCAAATGCTTTTTCGCCATTTTGACTTTTTGTAATAAAGTGTCCAAGTTCGACACCAATATCGGTTCCCTGATAAATAAGACGGGCTTCTTGAAGAATTCGTTGTCGTGACGCCAAAGAAAATGCACTTCCCTTTAACTCTGAAAAATCAATGCCTTTTCCCACAGCTGCAGGGAGCCGGCTCTCCCCTTCACCCAAGTACACATAAGTAATTCCACCCCATGAATGAGTTGTAAGATATGCCCCCATCGCTACAAATAAACTAAAAATGAAAAGATGAATTTTCTTATTTTCCACCAATGCCTCGCTACATATTTATCAAGACACTTATCGGTTCAAGTAAAAATAGAATCAATCGGACTTAAGGCCTGTATCCTTTTAAGGTCACACCATGATTCTTGGCTTCAATGGCAATAGATAAGAAACCAAGTTTTCCCACCCATCCATAGACGTTTTCCATAGGGTTTCCTTCAACATCAATACTGAGATCAGAAACACAAAGCCGACGATAAACCGCGCCAGGGCTATTCAAACTTTCATCAGGGCCCTTTTCGCTATGGGTTCTTAAAAAACCTCCAGCTAGCTGACACCCCAGCATATATATTGCCGGCTCTGCTGAGGCACCTTCCGCTTGCACGGTGGTTGGCACACCCTCTTGAATAATCACCTCTGTAAAGCCACCTCCGCCTTTAGCAGCCTTCATTTTTTTCCTCGATTTGTAACTCCAACTCCTCACCTCATCGCCAGAGTCTGCTTTAATAACACCAAGGCCATAAGTTCCAGAATTATTTTTAATAAAAACAGTGGGTTTATTTTTCACTCCCCTTCTGTCATATTCTTTTTGAATTTCTCCCAAAAATAAATCAACGTGATTGGCAAGTTCACCTCTAGAGCTCTCATCATTGATATCAAATTTTTCAAACTTTTCGGTTCTCACATTCATTAGCCAAGGATCAATGTCGATAATATTACAAAATTCCTCAACAAGATTGTTATAGACATGAAAAAAATCACTTTTCTTTCTTTGATACCAACCCATCTCTCGAGGAGGATTCATTGGGATATCTAACCCGTCAGCCCAGTCCTGATAATCAAAAGAAAAATCATTATTAGAAATAATTAAATCTGGTGAAAAACCTTGGATATCTAATGAGCCCCCTTTGCGTTGAGCTCCGTAAACTGTGACCATCTGGCCATTGGCACTCTGCAAATGCAATGGTTCTGGTAATTCTTTAGGAATTGCTACTCGCACTTCTTTTCCTGCACTTTCAATGAGCGTCTTAAGGGTAAATACGTTGTCCCAGTAATAAGGGTTATTTGTATGCTCTTCAGTAAGTAAAACAATTTTTTTAAAGCTTTCTGGATAATGTTTCAAGAAGTAGTCTTTTACAAGGTCAACTGTATTATCTTTATCTGTTTGGCAAATATTGTTAAATCCGGCGGGAAAAAGATTGGCATCTACCGGAACAACTTTGTACCCAGAATCTCTAATGTCAAAACTTGAGTAGAATGGAAAATGCAAATCCTCTCTTTGGTCAATAAACCAATCTCGAATTTCATTTTGTTTAACACTGATTGCTTTATGAATTTCGTCTTGTACCAAATGAATCTCCCAATTTTTTCTTTTGGCTTATTACTAATGCAGCCCCGACCACACTGCAAGGCAAAAGCACAACCGTAAGGCCTGGAACAAATAAAGTGAATGCAAGGCCTCCCGCCATTCCAAAAAATTCAGCAAAGTGCTCTTGAAAGAATCGAAGCCTCTGCCTGAGGCCTAGCTCATAAACTTCAAAGGAATAATCCATGCTATCAAATGACATAATTAATAATGCACAGATTGAGCTAAAAACATTTACAATTGGAATAAATGAGCCAATAAAAATAAAAATTCCAAAAAAAGCAAAAAGAGCCGATTTTATCAATCCCAAAAAAAGCATTTTTACAGACGTTGACAACCATTTTTTTAGTTGAAATGGTTGTCGTTCAATCGCACCCAAATACATGAGTGTTTGTTCTGCCAATAAAGAGTTAAATGGTGCTGCAATCACCGTGGAAATCAAAAAAGTTCCATATAAAATAACAATGATATAACCCACCCAAAGAAGAGCTGAAAAAAGAAAAGAAACTGTTCCTGATAAAAATCCAGTACCTCCTAAACCCAAAAAAGCCAATGCCGACGCTACCCACCCACTAATCAATCCGATACCAATAGACACACCAATAAAAACCAAACAAATATCAATAAGAAATGGAATAAGAGCCCATTTACGAATGGATTTTTCCTTTAAAATAAGTTGAGCTCCCGTCAAAACATGACTCAATCCTAGCCACACACGTGTCGTCACGGCTCTTCTCCTTTTTGAGGAAGTCGCATTCTTTTTTTAGGCTCTTTTTCTAACTTTGTTTCTCCTTTTGTGCGCCCTCCTCGACGCAGCCCTTCCCGCTTCTGAGCCTGATGAGATAACGGTGTTTGAATGGAGTTCTCTGCAAGGTACTGCTCAAATTGATCTTCTTTATTGTTGAGCGATTGTTTTAAATCATTAACAAGAGCATTATCTCCCGTGGCAGGACGAAAATCATTTTTCAA
>JAGRAB010000064.1 GCA_020435085.1 Bdellovibrionales bacterium
CTTTGTGTTTCTCGAAAACTTTGTTTTCGAGAAAGCCGTCCGATCAACAAAAATTCGTAATCAATCACGATATTTAGAGGATGGAGGGGTAAGATCTTCCGCAATTAAAGGGGGCAGTTTCTACCTTTTAGAATATATTTTGCTCTTCCTCACCCAATCTTCGCCAGATGTAGACGAGAGGCTCTCCTTTTAAGTTGAGGTAGAGATAAAAATCACCATTTTCAAATGCAATTTTGGTTGTTGTTTTTTGTCCCTTTTGCATGTCGGGATCTTGACCACAACCAATATTATTTTGAGGGTTCACCCAAGTGACTTCATCAATAAGAAATTCGCCATCAACAGTGTACTTACCTTCTCGCTCACAAAAACCACTTTCATTTTTTCTGAAATAGTAAAGTCGACTTTTTCCTTCTTCTGTGAACTCAAAAAATAATTGTAATTCTTCCGAAAAAGGAGGGCGATACTCGCCCTGAAAATAGACTTTATAAAATTGCCACTTTCCAATAACTGAGTCCTCAGCTCCCACAGGAATTGCAAAACTTTGTCCTGAAAGAAATAACAATAAAAAAAGTGCTACTCGGGGGAAAGTCATTAGTTTCTCCAACCTCTTTGTTCAAGAACACTTTCAATAACATGCCAATCTTCAGAGAGTAAATGTTGATGTGCCACAGAGGTAAGAACATCAGGCAAATCTGAAATTTTTCCACCAGGACCAAGTTCAATAAGGAAATATTTTGCAAGACGTGCTGTTTTTTCAGAGCCAAGAATTTTCTTAATATCCCAAAAAGTCCCGCTAATGATGAGAGAGTCATTATACTTTCCACCATTAAAATCTTTATTGGCCTTCATATCATTATCGATAGTTCTTTTATAATCAGCCTTTTTATAGGCATAAAAACCCATTTCAGGCCGGCCAAGACGAATTGCTGTAAAGAAATCAGAAAAAGCCTCACTATATGATCCCGGCTCACCCTCAAAAGACAGTCCCGATAAATATTCAACATAGGCATGAGCAGCTTCATGACCAACAATAGATGGGTCACGAGGAATATGTTCATAAATAACCCCATCCCCTTCACCAAGTCGGATATTACCGGCATAAAAGAAAGCTGCATTTGTTGGCTTTAAGCCACCAATATGAAGCTTAATATTTAACGAACTATTGAGCTTTACACCCAGTTCGTCCTCAAACCAGCCCATTGTTTGATCGACAAAATAGTAGGCCTGCAAAATATCAAACTCTCTATCATCAACTTGAAATTGAAAAATATTATTTTGACTAAAGGGCGTCGGGCTAATTGCTGACTCAATACTTAAGTGATCTGATGCTAGTACACCATCTCCTTTGAGGTTTCGTAGCGGTTCACTCTTTAATTCTGATTCCGTCGGTGCCGAAGAATACACAACACCAATACCATCCGTAAAATCGTGCTTGTTAATACTCGTCTTTTTTACTCGACCTGCTGAATTTAAATAATAAGTCACAATTCTATTTTCGTTTGAATAAAGTACCGTGACCTTTAAAAAAGGCTGCACCCCTAAGGAGCTTTCTACTAAAATAGTATGTTTGTCTGCAATCTCTCCCTCATGATCTAAGTTGGGAAATTGAGCTTTTGCTTTTTTAATAATTTCTTCTTTTGTTGCTTCAATATAATGAGCTTGAGCAACAATGGATTTATCTATGTCATATGCAAACTTATAAGAGACTGATATTAACTCACCCTTTGGTGATTTTACTTCTTGATACCAAGTCCCTTCAACTTCAATGCCTTCAATACGTTGAGGTGCTCTTAAAACTTGTTGATCAGAAACTTTTAAAACTTTGGTTTGCTTTTTAATGTCTTTGTAGGCTTCGACATTCTCTAATTGGGGAGGTTGCTGCCCGGAATGAATGGACCACCTTTGAGACTCAAACGAGGCTTTTTTTCCACATCCAAAACTCGCAATAACCAGAAAAAGAATTAGGTATTTTTTTACCATGTAAATTCCCCCCTCACTACAAAGAAGGAGCCACATTTTGAGGCCCCTTCCTTTCACTCAAAACAATTGAAAAATTACTCAATAGCAATTGTTTTTTCTAAGTAAGTTCCATCTCCGCTAAGAAATCGAACTGTGTGGTTTCCAGAGCCAAGAACGCCCAATTGAACTTCTTTTTGATAAGGAACTAAAACCATTAAGCACATACCTTGGCTGACAGATGCCATTGTTTGTACATTTGTAATTTCAGCATTGTCTTTGTCTTTAGAAACATTAGCTTCTTTCCAAGAGTAGCACGAGTTTGGAAAAACGCCACTAACGACAACAAAAACATCTGATTCAGAATCAAAACCACCAGGTACATAGACATCGTTAACACCGATAGCTACGTCCTTTGATTTATTCTCTTCAGATGCACCTGCTGCTAAAGTAAATGTTGCGATAATTGCTGTTAAAAGTATTGAAAGCTTCACACGTCCTCCCCATGTTTATGTGTTTGACTTCACCCTAGTACATAGCAAGTCGCGTACCAAATTGAAACGTTTTTATTGTTACTAAAACCCGATCCCCCTCCAGAAAGTCTCAGAAAATAAAAAAATGAGGCGGAATGTCCCATATCCTACTCAATAGGAGTTGAATTCTTTCATTGAACTTTAAGTTTGCACGAGTATAAATAATGAAAAGCAAAGGAACTTTTATGAAGCACTGGATTATTTTTATGATGATTATCACTTTTTCCACCTTAAGTTATGCTCAGAAAGAAGATCTTGATGCAGCGCAAAAGGGCTTTGTGAACACAACCCAGGCTGGAAAGATTTTTCAAGTACAGCTCCAACCAACAAGTAAAGAACTTCACCTTTTTATAACGGGCTTAGATTCTGGAAAGGTAAAATGGGATGAAACAACTGTAGAAGCCAGTTTTGGAATGGGGAAAAATAAAAAAGTTTTAATTGCTGAAAAAGTAAAAGACCCTGAGACAGGAAAACCTTATTACCGACTCCGCAACTTAGAAAATAACCCTGAAAATTTAAATCTCAATATTCGATCTGGTGGCTCTACAGAATCTTTTAGTTTTCCTCGTCAACAGTGAGCTCAATTTTTGAAAGATCCACTTGAAAATGAGATTTTGTGTCGTCTCCATCAAGGGAGAGCCAAACGGCAGATGTCACTTTTGCAGGATGAATATCTGCCGAAAGCTCAAACTCACCAGGCCCCTCAATCACCCACTCATTCTTTTCTTTGATAAGATCACTGAGAGGGTGCACACGTTCTCGCCCTTGCAATTCATGAGTTTGGCCTAAGTTAAAAAAATAGATGTGATCAATACCAGCATCTTTTGGGGCCAATGAGTAGAGTTTTTTGACCCAATCAGCCGCCATCATTTGCGTGGCCCAATTGAGCTTTTTACCTCCAGGAATAACAAGACCAAGGCGAAAGATATAATCATCAAACCCTTTTTCTCCCTGCTTTTTTGCATCCTTGAACGCAATGAGCTGGGAGGCTTTCCCTTTAATTTTTACTTTGCTGATTCGCACAGGATGATCTAGCGGGTATATCAATGGAGATGCAGAGTTCTCTACTTTTATTGACACACCAGAACTTTTAAACTCCACTTGATTAGAAGGAATTTTTGAGAATGAAAGGTTTTGCCATTTATCTGCTGAATTTAAGGGCAGCATGATCATCGAGGAAAATACAATTTTTGAAAAACTTGAATGCTGAAACATAAATAAAAAATAAGGAGAGATCTTCATTAATGCAACAGCAAATTTTCCCCCAAAGCTTTGCAAATAAAATTCGGGGAAGCTTGAGTGCCTCAGGTGGAATTTCTTACCATTATCTCGCCTGGAAATACCATTGTCGTTTATGGGCCACTTTCACTCGACAGCTCAATGAATCCCTCGGCAATTGGCGGCATTTTTCAAAAGACCTTATTCTCATTGGTCCTAGTGGTGGTTATTCTTTAAGTTCTTCTTTTTTAGCCTCTTTCGAAAATATTTATATTTATGACCCTGACCCTATTGCTCATTGGATTTTTAAAAAACGTTTTCCAAAAACTTCAGTTCATTGGAGCGAAACTCCCGTTTTATTTCATCCAACTGTTGATTCACATAAAGGTCTTTGGTTTTTAAAAACTCAACATCCCAATGCGCTCTTCTTCTTCGGTAATGTCCCTGAATGGGGCCGTTTTGTTCTTTTCATTTTGA
>JAGRAB010000065.1 GCA_020435085.1 Bdellovibrionales bacterium
AAAATTTATTAATTATTCATATATGCTAAATTGTGTATAATTACGCATATATGAATAATTAATACTAAAAACTAATAATAAAGAGGCGTATGCGAATAATTATAGCAAAAAGAGGGAGGAAAAGCAGAGATTAGATGATGCTACTCAAAACTCTTGGGATACCTTATTTAAAACGTCGAGCTTCATCTAAATGAGTCCGTCCGCATTCATTTCTTGACCCCATATCGCCCAGATATTAAGCAATTTCTCAATAGGGGGGAAATCTATTATGGCCACTACCAATTATATGAAGTCTGTACCAGAGTTAAGCCTAGCTAGTTACTTAGAGGGCGACGTAAAAGACCAACAAAAGTTTATTGATGATTTATTTTTAGGTCTTAAAAAATTTGGCTTTATCATTCTTAAAGATCACCCTGTTCATTTAGATTTGTTAAATGATGCCTACCAAGCCAGTGAGCAATTGTTTTCTCTGCCTTTAGAGACAAAAAAGAAATACATCAGCACAAGTGGCGGAGGCCAACGAGGTTATACTCCTTTTGGAACAGAACACGCCAAAGATCAAAAAGTTCCTGATTTAAAAGAGTTTTGGCATGTGGGCCGAGAGCTTCCTCCAGGGCACAAATACTTTGACCAATACCCAAAAAATATTTGGGTCTCTGAGGTTGCCGATTTTAAAAAAACATTTTTAAAAATGTATGAGTCATTAGATTTTGTCGCCAGCGTCTTACTCAAAAGTTTAACAAAGCCTTTAGAGTTGGAGTCTGATTATTTTGATAAAATGATCGAAGATGGAAACTCTATTTTACGACTTCTTCATTACCCACCAATTCCTGAAGGCGTTGACCCTCACTGTGTAAGAGCTGCTGCCCATGAAGACATCAATCTTATTACAATTTTAGTCAGTGCCTCTGCCAGTGGATTAGAGCTGCTCACGCGTGAAGGCGAATGGCTTCCTATTGAAACCGATCCTAATAATTTGATTGTTGACTCTGGGGACATGCTTTCACGAATCACCAATGAGGTGATTCCAGCGACCACTCATCGAGTTGTGAACCCTAAAGGCGAAAACAAAAGTCGCTACTCAATGCCTTACTTTATTCACCCCAACCCTGAGGCCATGCTTACGTGCTTGGATTCTTGTGTCGGTGCGGGAGCAAAGTATCCAGATATCTTAGCGCAAGATTTTCTTATCCAACGCCTCAAAGAAATTGGGTTGATGTAAATTTATTTTTTGGTTCCAGGTCCTACTTCAGTATGCGCCGTTTACTGAAGTAGGACCTGGAACCTTCTTGCGTGCGATGCGGCTAACGCGGTGGATTTCGGTATTTAAACTTGTACCTTAAAAAAATTTCATTTTAGAGTGCTTCCTTGACCATACCAAAAAGGGGGAAATCTATGGCTCGATTATTTTTAATGGCTACATTGTTAATGAGCGGTTTTATGGCTTACTCACTGCCAAACTCAGAGACGTATTTCACAATTAATCCATCTTCTGTGAAAATTAAAGAAGTCAACTCAGGCACACTGACTCAAGCTGAGCTCAAAGAACTCATCGGCGATTGCTCAAAAGAAGATACAAGTGAAAAAACCAACCCCGATGAACTCGATATTGGAACAATCATTAATTATGGGAAACAACTTTGGCAAATCGTTGTCGATAATAGACCTGTCGTTAACGTGAAAGAGTACTCTGCGAATGCCCTTCCTCGCGGAGTGAAGTGCTGGACAGATCTTGAGCTTTGGAAAGCTCCCCGTTACAAAACTTACCAAGTGACTTATGAAAACATGATGGGCATGAGTGTCGTCGATTTCGAATTTCAACTTTTCTACTCCTACGGTGGCAAGGTGAATGGTGTCGGAAGTTACCTTGCGAACGTTGCTGTCACACCAATGAATCTTGATGTTTTATGGGGATTCACTTTTGACGCCACTGTTGAAGTTGGAAACGTCTTAAACATTGGCACAAAAGATGATCCTACAGCTGGTATTGAGATGGCTATGAAGTGGAATGCAAAATCTCCATTGAATGATTCTCGTGGACAAATACGATACTTTGTTCAAGGCGATGGCAAAGCTGAGTTTTTTGAATAAACGAAAAGTTTTAAGCCGTCTTTTTAAGAAAGGCGGCTTTTTGATTCTTCAAGAGCTTTCAGTTGACCTTGCATTTCTTTTAAATTGGCCTTGCCCTCTTCAACCACTTCTTCCGGAGCATTCTTTACAAAGCTTTCATTGTTCAGTCGACCGGAAAGACTGGCTATATCTTTACTCAACTTTTCAATTGTTTTTGTTAACCTTTTGATTTCTTCATCAAAATCAACAAGACCTTCTAATGGTACAATCACATCCACCGACATATCTCCAGCCCTCACAGGAGTTACCGCACACTTGCTTAAATCTCCATCCGCAGAAATTTTTAATTCACCCACTTTTGCAAGAGTTTGAATAAATGAACGGTTGTTTCCCAAAACTTTTTGCACGCGATCATCAGCAGGTGCGAGACGTGCTTGAATGCTTACACCTGGTTTAATGCGATTTTCTCCACGAATATTTCTAATGGCCGTAATCACTTCGCGAACAACATCTAACTCTTGTGCCACGGTTTCTGAGCCCATCTCTAACCATTTTTTATCGCCCTTAATTGTGGGATAACTATCAATCACGCAAGCTTCTTTTTTGATAGGAAGCTTTTGATAAATCTCCTCTGTAATAAATGGTGCAAATGGGTGCAATAACCGCATCGATCGATTCAGCACTTGTGCCAATACCAATTGTGTTGCTGTTTTCTCCTCACCTTCAGCACCATAAATTACTGGTTTGATAAATTCTAAGTACCAATCACAGAACTCATGCCAAATAAATGTATAAACAGCATTCGCCGCATCCGAAAAACGATAACTCTGTAATGCCTCATCCACTGTTTTTTCACAAATACCTAATTTATGAACAATCCACTGATCGGCATCAGAAAGGTTGGCTTTATTTGGTACTGCATTTTCAGCATCTTGAGGAGCTTCAAAATTTTCTAAAGCCGCCAATGAAAAGCGAGCGGCATTCCAAATTTTATTCATAAAATTTCGATAGCCCTCAAGCCGTTGCTTCGAAAACTTTAAATCCCTGCCTGAAGCAATTTGAGCCATCAATGTAAAACGAAGAGCATCCGCCCCCATCTCTTCAATAATTTCAAGTGGATCTTCTGAATTTCCAGAAGACTTAGACATTTTCTTTCCTTGCGCATCACGCACCAATCCATGAATGTAAACCGTTCGAAAAGGAACATCTTTTTTAAATTCAAGACCTGACATAATCATTCTCGCGACCCAAAAAAAGATAATGTCGTGGCCAGTGACTAAAACATTGGTTGGATAAAATGTTTTTAGTGTTTCCGTTTCTTCAGGCCAGCCCATGGTGCTAAATGGCCAAAGCCCAGAGCTAAACCAAGTATCCAAGACGTCGTCATCTTGCTTGAGCTTTTTACTTTTACATTTTGTACACTCTGTTGGATCTTTTTCGGCCACAATAACCTGCTGGCAGTCTTCACAATACCAGGCAGGAATTCTGTGCCCCCACCAAAGCTGCCTTGAAATACACCAATCTTGAATAATGCTCATCCAGTGAAGATAGGTTTTTGTCCAACTCTCTGGTTCAAAAACAATGGTTCCACTTTCAACGACCCGCTTGGCGGTCTCAGCAAGAGGTGCTGTTTTAACAAACCATTGCTCTGACAAAAATGGCTCTGCCACACAACCTGTTCTTGAACAGTGACCGACTTGGTGCACATGTGGTTCAATTTTAATAAGAAGTCCACTTTGCTCAAGTTCTGTAACAATTTGTTTTCTTGCTTCTTGAGTTTTAAGACCAGCAAATGGACCTGCATTTTCATTGAGGGTGCCATCTTTGTTCAGAATATTAACCATCTCAAGACTATGGCGTTTTCCAATTTCGTAATCATTAAAATCATGAGCAGGAGTAACCTTTAAAGCTCCTGTTCCAAATTCTTTATCCACATGGGCATCAGTAATAAGAGGAATCTTTCTACCTAAAATAGGAAGTACCAATTTTTTTCCTAAAAACTTTTCGTATCTTTCGTCTTCTGGATGAACAGCAACAGCACTATCTGCAAGCAATGTTTCAGGACGTGTTGTGGCAATGATGACATGGCCAGATCCATCTTCAAAGTCATAGCGAATATGATAAAGACTTCCCTTAATTTCTTTATACTCTACTTCTAAATCAGAAATTGCCGATTCAAGAGCTGGACTCCAGTTGATGAGACGTGTGCCCTTGTAGATAAGGTTTTTCTCATAAAGGTTTACAAAAACTTTTCGAACGGCTTTTGAAACACCTTCATCAAGAGTAAAAACTTCTCGCTTCCAATCGCAAGAATCCCCGAGCCGTTTCATTTGAGAGACAATACGTCCACCGTATTGTTCTTTCCATTGCCATACGCGTTTGACGAACTCTTCTCTCCCCAACTCCTTACGAGTTTTCCCTTCTTTTTTAAGTTCTCTCTCCACAACACTTTGAGTAGCAATTCCTGCATGATCTGTCCCTGGGAGCCACATAGTATTAAAACCTGACATTCGCTTCCAACGAATAAGAACATCTTGAATTGTATGGTCTAAGGCGTGCCCCAGGTGAAGAGCCCCTGTCACATTGGGAGGTGGTAAAATGATGCTAAATGGAGGCTTAGTAGAGACGTCTTCTGAGCTAAAGTAGCCATTGTTCTCCCACCAAAGATAGGTTTTTTCTTCGACGTCTTTCGGATTGTAGCGGTCCGATAACTCCATAATATCACTCCCTATTCTGAAATATCAGAGTGACAGTATCATTAATTACTATTTACAGACAAGCTTAGGTTCTTTTCATTAAGAAGGACTTGAAAATCAGGATGAAATTTTTCATTAGCAACGTCAAAATCCCCTCGATTAAGGGCTTGGATCTCGTTGGCCAGCTGAAGGGCACGTTCCATTTCATTGAGTTTTACTTCTGTTGCCGATGAAACCTCCGGTGAGGAAGAGGGCGTCTCTTCCTCCGCCCAACCTCTCAAAGCAAATACTGCCATAAACAACAACAGTAGGTATGTGATTCTTAGCTTTGGCTCTCTCAACGTCCAACTCCTTTAACAAGGCCACATTGAAGCAATCTATTTGCCAAGGTTTGCCCCTGCCTTCTGCAACTGATAAGAGCTGGTTTTATCAAATCTAAAAATCACACCATTTTTCGCCACAAGTTATCAAAATCTGTCGCTGTTTTGAAATTGGACAGTAAAATTTACTCGATTTTACAATGCCGCCCTCTCTCACTTATGATATGGGGTAGGTAGAGTGTTTTAATAAGGAGAAGTCTATGAATCCTTCTATAAAATGGTATCGATCTGATGACGGCGTTCTTGCTGGTGTCTGCAAAGGGCTTTCTGAGGCACTTGAACTTGAGGTGGGACTTATAAGAATGGGATTCATCTTATTTACCATTTTTGGTGGCAGCGGACTCCTTCTTTATTTTGGTCTCGCGCTGTCCCTTCCAAGAAAAGACCGTCTTTCTCTTGCTTATGACTCTAAAGTTTTAGGTGTTTGCGCAAAATTAGCACGACGACTAGAAATTGAAGTCGGACTCGTTCGGTTTTTAATGCTCATGTCTGCTGTTATTTCTTTTGGACTGACGATTCTTATTTATTTTGTATTATACTTTATTTTGCCCAACGAGACCAGGTCTTCACACAGCGTAAAAGATATTAATTCATAGAAACTGGCCCCCTTAGTTGCGGATATTGAATATCTACCGCGTCGATAAACTTGGAATTCTATGAAGTTTTCATACTAGCATTAATATGAGCCTCGCCCCTCACTTCGTTCGAGGCTCTCATATCAATTCTTGGTGTTTCTCGAAAACTTTGTTTTCGAGAAAGCCGTCCGAT
>JAGRAB010000066.1 GCA_020435085.1 Bdellovibrionales bacterium
AAACTGGCCCCCTTAATTGCGGATATTGAATACCTACCGCGTCGATAAACTTTGGAATTCTATGAAGTTTTCATACTAGCATTAATATGAGCCTCGCCCCTCACTTCGTTCGAGGCTCTCATATCAATTCTTGGTATTTCTCGAAAACTTTGTTTTCGAGAAAGCCGTCCGATCAACAAAAATTTGCAATCAATCAAGATGTTTAGAGGACGGAGAGGCAAGATCGTCCGCAATTAAAGGGGCCAGTTTCTATTACATTCCCAAGCTGGCCAATTGGGTAAATTCTATTTCACCAAAATATAAATCTCGAAGCCAGTCAGAAGGTTCTGATGAAGGAGAGCCTGTCATATACTCCTCTTCAGAGATGACCTTTAAATGAGCTGCCTGCATAAGACTCAAAAACATAACTTCTAATTGAGAAGAGTCATCAATGATTTTTTCCACTGATGAAAAAATTGTCTCAGCTTCTTTTCTTGGAAGTTTTCCTGTAGTCTCATGTTTATTTAATATTTCCAACCAAGGTAAAGAGGCCAAACCTAAAAATAAGCTCCAAGCACAAAATAGGCGAAACTCTCTTTGTTTCTCTGGAACTGATGATAAAAACCGAAAGGCTCCATAGGCATTATAATTCATACTTTGATAAATTTGTTCACGATCAAAAATAAATTCTCGCCCCTCTTGGTAATCATCCAATTGATCTTTTAAGAGATTTACTTTTTGCAAAAAAAGGCCAAAATGATGAGCATCTAAGAGAAGGTTTTTTGCCACCTTTAATTGAGGTTCAATTTGAGCTACAAGTCGAGCCAATGCCTCGCCAACAACACCTGCCACAAAAAAACAGTATTGATTCACTTCTCTTAAGTTCACTAACTTCAAATGACCTTTTTCATTTCGCTTTTTATCAGAAAAATGTTTCATTCCCCTCGACATGCTCAATACCATATTCGAGATAATTCCTTTGATTGACTCTGGTGATCTGTGAAGATCTGCGAAAATAATGTGAGAATCCTCAATAAGTTGTTTTTCACCATCAGGGATTTCTAATGGAAACTGATCTCTCCAATTTTGAAGAATTTCTTTATTTGGAAGTGACTTTAAAAACTGATCAAATTCTTCAAACTGCTTCATTTGGTCTGTTGTTTTTTGCCAAGGCGCATCTTCTACGGTGTCAAGAATGCGACAAATAAGATAGGTTAAACCCACCCAAGCTTTTAATGGTGTTTTTAAATGGCTAATGCAAAAGGCAAAAGATCGAGAAACTCTATTCAAATGGGTTTGATAAAAATCATGTGTTAACATACCGATATAATTTGGAATCGCAAAGCGAAGAGGTCAACAGTTTTCTAGATGATATTGCTATTTAACTAGGGCGTGTACTCATTCAAAAAAACAATGCCTGTTTTTTGCACGCCTTCTAAGCTCAAGAAGGCCTCTCTCCTGTAGATGGCAACATTTGTACCTGAATAGGAGACAAGCTATCTAAATGAACATCGCGTTGAGGAAAGGCAATACAAATCTTATCTTTTTGAAATAAATCATCAATTGTAAAGCGAATATCAGATGCTATTGTTTTAAGCTGCAATTGATTACGAATTCGAGCCCAAAATAACACATCGAAAACTAAAGCATTATCACCAAAGTCTTCAAATAAAACAACTGGCTCTGGAGATGATAAAACCTTCGGATGATCCATCACGGCACTCTTAAGCAACTCTTCTGTTCTCTTTGTGGGCGATCCATAGGCAACTCCTACTCGAACCTTAGCTCGAACAATATCGTCCGACAGTGTCCAGTTAAGAACATTTTTTTCTAAAAATGAACTATTGGGCACAACAATATGTGTATTTTCAACGGATTTAATTCGAGTGGCTCGAGCACCAATACTCTCAATAGTTCCAGCAATAGATTCTAGTTCAATAAAGTCTCCCACGCGAATGGGTCGTTCCATCATAATAATTAAACCACTAATGAAGTTATTAACAATATTTTGTGCTCCAAGTCCCACTCCAATTGCCAGTGCGCCACCAAGAACTGTAAATATAGTAATTGGTACATTGAGCAGACGCAGCGTAAACAGCGTCAGTACAACAAGCATCATATAAAAAATCATTGTCTTTAACGTGTATCTTAAAGAGTCTTCTACATCGAGACGTGCTAAAAGACGCAGTTCAATTTGCCTTGTCACTTTACGAGCCAGGTAATAGCCTAAGATAAGAAGCAAAAGCCCTGTCGTTATTTTTCCAAAAGTGACAGGTTTCCCATCAACTTCAAAAAATTGTAAACCCCAAACGTCGGGCATCCAGAAAAAAAGGTGTTGCATTTGTTCTATAAACTGAATCAATGAATCCATCATATTGTTATTTCAAAGGTATATACAAAAATGGTCAACTCTTATTTTTTAAAAAAGTTCTTTAACTTTTTCTTTGCCTCTTTCTCAAAGTCATCAGTAATTTTTTTAGTTGTTTGATCTAACTCTTGTTTTAAATTTTGTTCTGCTTTCAGCTTTTGTTTTTTCAATTGGCATCTTAATGTATTCGCGAGAAGTTTTTCAATTGTCGAGCTTGCAAATCCAAGATTCGGTTGTGTCCATCGCCCTGACATCACAATAGGCAGTTCAAACCGCCCCTTCTCGTCTAAATTACAAATATAAATATCACCACTGATAGAAGGGCGAACCATTGACAACTTTCCTTTTAAATCCAGACTTCCATCAAGACCAGCTCGACCAATGAGATCTAATTCATCATTCTTTATTGTTGTTGCTGTTAGCTTACTGATATTCAACATATTGTCACGAAACCCCGCAATACATGAGAACTTACCTCGAAATCCTTCGGTTTTTACTGGCTTTAAATTTATTTTAGGTAATCTTTTTAATGCTTCATTTATAGCTGCATCAAATTTTATGGAATTCAATAAGACATCCCTCCCATCAATGGCAACCAACCCTTTAATGGATGAGAGGAAATTCTCCCCACCAGGCAGCTTTGAAGAAATGTCAAATTGACCAGATAATTTTCCAGAAGCATCAGAACTGTACTGAGGGGCAAAAACTTTTAATGCAGGCTGAAGGCTAAAACCCTTCACTTTCGCTTTTAAAACCGCTTGAGGATGAGATGCCAAAAGATTTGTTGTCAACTGATTCAGGTTCCATTCACCTTCAAAAAGTTGTTTGACTGTTGCTGATAATGAAAGAAGTCCTTTATTATAATTGGATTTAAAAGCCAATCCTCTTCCTGATATATTTTCATATTGAAATTTTTGAATACGCCCAGAAAGTTCTAGTTGAGAATTTTTTAAAACCGGCCAATGTGGAACTAAGGGTGCCATCGCTGAAGTTTTTTTACCTTCCCCTAAAGTTTCATTTTGTTTTTGTTTAGGGTTATAAATAAAGTGACTCATTTGCGTATTCAATTTTGCATTGACTTTTATTTTTGAGCCTTCTATTCCTTTTTTGTTTTCCCAATGCCCCTCTACCGCAGCTCTTCCATCAATATCACCAGTAAGATCTAAACCAGAAACCGACTTCGTCATTTTTAATACTTGATGAAGTGGGAACTTATTAAATAGAAAGTTGAGTTGAAATCGCGGGTCCGAAAATCCTGACACCTTTCCTGAAAGGCTCAACTCTCCTTTTCCAAGACTCATTGATGAGTTTTCTATAGCAAGATTCTCACCTCGATTTCCCAACCTTAACTTGAGACGAAATGGTTCTCCCATTTTCTTAGAAAATAGATCCTTATATTGCACTTCTACTTTTGAAACGTCTATATCTCCTTGAACTGTTGTTGTCCCTAACTGCGCACCTTGAGTTTTAACCAACGCGCTTAAATTTGCCGTCAATGGTCCTATGAGATAAATTTTATTTTTATCATCTCTTAAATTAAAGTTTGTTCTAAATGCTGACAACCGAACAGGATTGGCATCCACTTCTAAACCATCTAGCCCTTGAAACATATCGCCTTTAATATTAGCTTTTACAGAAAGCTCTCCTTGAACAGGTTGGTGACCAAGAATGGGAACTGTTTTCTCTAAACCCTTTAAATTCGTTCGAGGAATCTCTAATTGAATTTCACTTCTCAACCCTTTTTCCAAACCTAAGTAGCCACCAGCAATGACTTTTAACTGCGCAAGTCGTGCTTGAAAGCTTTTCGCAACAAGAACATTTTTCGTGACATACCCATCCAAATGAAAAGTCAGCGGCTCTCCTGAATTTTTATGCAAATAATTCTTTTTTTGCAGTTTTAATTTGTCCGCCTCAACAATCACTTTTACTGTTGGAGCACTTAAAGCCCCTTGTTTATATTGGACTTGCCATTGCAAATCAGCCCTCAAAGGCCCTTCAATGATTAGATCTCCTTGTTTTAAATTTATGTTTCCAGATAGGTTTCTTGTCTTTAACTGTGACTGTATTTCCCAGTCAGAATTTTGTTTTTTTGTGACTGATACGTCTGCAAATAGTCCTCCTTGCCATTGTCCCGGAGGCAAAAACTGAGGCGGAACCGGAAGCTTTTCTAGTGCCTCAATATTTAATTTCAGTTTCCACAAATGTTTATCAAGGTGAAAATGAGATTCTCCTGAGGCATCTGCTTGAATACCACCCACAGAAGCCTTCATCGCATGGATTTTTAAAAATTGAGGATTGAAATAAATCGTATTTGATTTCAAATGAACCGGCAGCAAAATATGATAAGCTCCATTCATTGAAACTCTTGCTTGAGTGGCCCAATCAAAACTCCAAGCATTTTGTGAGTTCAATAAATTTTTGTTAGAAAAAGTTATATTGAACTGGTTTAAAGTAAGGTTTTGGATCTTATCTTTTTGAAAGAGAAGTTCCCCCTCCTGTATTTTTCCTACAACCTTGACTTGAAGAGGAAACGGGAGATGAAACCACTCTTCCCTCTCCTCATTATTTGAAGATGGCATTGGTTTTAAATTTTCTTGTTTTTCATCTTTTAAAATCAAAGATCCTCGAGGCTCTTGAACATTCAATTCTGTGCTCAACAGAAGACCTGCAGCACTAAAATTCAGATGAGCCGATATTTGAATTTTTTTTATTTCTAGTTTCGAAATGGCATTTTGAACTGAAATGCCATTGACCTGGAGATAAAAAGGAAAAAGAGCATTCATTTTTATTGAAGACAGTTGAACTTGATATTCTTTTTTTGAGGCTTGTAGCTGAATTTGGTCTTTGAGATAATTTATCAAAAGCTGGGGAAGAATAAGGTAATTTAAAATCAGTACTAGAGCTGCTAGAAAACCAAGCAAGTATAAAAAATAGGACACTTTCCGCATAGGTGTTGTCAGTTTAAAGTCTTAAACCTCTTTTGGGAACTGAACCTAAATCCAGATAACGCCAAGCAAAAGGTCTTTGAAATTCATCTAAGTCACTGGAAAAATTCAAATAAAAACTGACTCCCCACGACAATTCCTGTAGGGTAAAAGGGACGCTGATATCTTATCTGCGAAATGAGGAGCTCCCGGGGTGCAAAAACAAAACTACATGAATCGTAGCAACTTAGAATACATTGAAGACCTCTACCAACAATTTCTACAAGATCCATCTCAAATTGACGGTGATTGGAAACTTTTTTTTGAAGGTGTTGAGTTTTCAAAATCAATGGCTTCTTCAAGTGGCCAGGGAACCCTTTCTGAAAAAGAATTTGATGTTTCTCAACTTATTAAAGCCTACCGTGACTATGGTCACCTAAAAGCTGATTTAGATCCTTTAAAACTGCAAAAACCATTGAATGATTTTTTTGAATTAAAAAAGTTCAACCTTCAACCTTCAGATTTAGAACTCAACTTTTCTATTGCTAATTCCATGTACTTAAAATCCACTCAGCTGAAAGATATTATTGCTCACCTTGAAAACAGCTATTGCAAAACATTAACGGCTCAACTTTCCGAATGCAGGGCCGAAGTTCGAGACTGGTTTCGAGCAGAATTTGAACAAAATGCAGGAAAATTTCAACTGAATGACGAAGACAGAAAAACAATTTTTCAACAACTCGCACGAACAGAGTCTTTAGAAAAATTTATTCATACAAGATACGTCGGTACAAAAAGATTTTCTATTGAGGGGGGCGATGCCCTTATTCCCATGCTTGAGCACATGACTATTAAAGGTACCGCTCAAGGCCTTGAAGAAATTGTTATCGGCATGGCCCATAGAGGACGCATTAATGTCCTTGCCAATTTTATGGGTAAAGGCCTTGAAATTATTTTTTCAGAATTTGATGGTACCGCCTTTAACGATATGGAAAATGATGGTGATGTGAAGTATCATCTTGGCTACTCTGCTGATAAAGAAACTCCCAATGGACCTTGCCATGTTTCTTTAGCATTTAATCCCTCTCACCTTGAAGCTGTTAACCCTGTTGTTTTAGGAATGACAAGGGCAAAACAACGCCAACGCAATGACACGAAAAACAGAAAGAAAGTTGTTCCTGTTGTCATTCATGGTGATGCCGCTTTTGCAGGTCAAGGTGTTGTCAGTGAATCTCTTCAATTGTCACGATTAAAAGGCTATACTGTTGGCGGTAGTATTCACATTATCCTCAACAACCAAGTTGGCTTTACCACTAACCCTGAGGATGCAAGATCCACCATGTATTCCTCAGACATGGCCATGTCTATTAAAGCCCCTGTGCTATTAGTCAATGGCGATGATGTGGAGGCTTGTATCCATGCCATTGATATCGCTTTTCGCTTTCGCCAACAATTTGGAGAAGATGTCGTAATTGATCTTATTTGTTACCGCCGCTTTGGCCATAATGAAGGGGATGAGCCGGCCTTCACTCAGCCGAAAATGTATGAAGTCATCAAAAAACACCCCACTCTCATGGCGATCTACCAAGATCACCTCACTCAAAGAAGCATACTCTCAAAACAAGAGGCTCAAAGTTTTTATCAAGAAAAAATTGATAATCTCCA
>JAGRAB010000067.1 GCA_020435085.1 Bdellovibrionales bacterium
ACCAGACTCTCGATAGCTGCGCTATCGGGAGTAACCAACGAGTATGAGAACTTATTAATAATACAAGATAAAGACGAGGCGGTAGAAGTTAAAATCAACATCAAAAGGGACCAGTTCAAAATATTTAGAGGACGGAGAGGTAAGATCTTCCGCAATTAAAGGGCCAAAGTGAAAAAAGGAGCCTTATAGGCTCCTTTTTTAAAATTCACTGATAACAATAACTATGGAATTAGCCTTCGTCTGTAGTGGCAGACTTTTCGTCTTCCAACGAAGCCTTAAGAGTGTCTCCAAAAAGATCTCCTAAGCTTGTTTTTGAAGTTGCTGTGGCCTTTTTCACATACTCCTCAACATCTTCTTTATTTTCACGAAGCGTGACAAGCTTCGCACTTAAGCCAATTTTTCGAGCATCTTTATCAATAGTGATAATCTCTGCTTTAATCATATCGCCCACTTGAACAACATCTTCTGGTTTTTCCACACGCTTTGTGGATAACTCAGAAATATGAATTAAACCCTCAATATCAGATTCCAACTCAACGAAAACACCAAAATCGGCTGTTTTTGTCACCTTCACATCTCGTTGTGAACCAATTGGGTATTTAGATTCGATATCTGCCCATGGATCTGCTTCCAACTGTTTAATACCAAGACTAAATCGCTCGTTTTCAATATCAACACCAAGAACCACAGCACGAACTTTATCACCTTTTGCAAACATCTCTGATGGATGGTTGATTCTCTTTGTCCAAGAGAAGTCAGAAATATGAATTAACCCATCAATACCATCTTCAACACCAATAAAGATACCAAAGTCAGTGATGTTTTTAACTTCACCCTCAATGATTGTTCCTGGAGGATATGTGTTTTTCAACTCAACCCAAGGGTTCTCTTCAAGCTGTTTCATTCCTAAGCTAATACGACGGTTTTCTTTATCAATTTCTAAAACTTGGACATCAACAACGTCTCCCACTTTCACAATTTGTGATGGATGTTTCACTCGCTTTGTCCAGCTCATTTCAGAAACATGAATTAAACCTTCAATGCCTTCTGCTAACTCAACAAATGCTCCGTAGTCGGCAAGGCTGACAACTTCGCCACGCAATTTTTTGCCCACTTGGAATTCATCATCCACATTTTCCCAAGGATCATTCTTTTGTTGTTTCAAACCTAAGCTGACGCGCTCTTTCTCTTGATCAAACTTAAGAACTTTTACATCGATTTCATCACCAACACTTAAAATCTCAGATGGGTGCTTCACTCGTCCCCAGCTCATATCAGTAATATGGAGAAGTCCATCCATTCCACCAAGGTCAATGAATGCACCGTAATCTGTAATGTTTTTCACAATACCTTTTACGATAGAACCCTCTGCCATTTGATCCAATGTTTGAGTTCTTAGGCTCTCACGCTCTTCTTCCAGAAGGGCTCTTCGAGAAAGAACAATATTTCCACGTTTTTTATTAAACTTAATAACTTTGAACTTATATTGCTTGCCAATAAATGAATCCATATTGCGAACAGGACGAAGATCAATTTGGCTACCTGGAAGAAACGCTTTCACGCCAATATCCACACTGAGTCCACCTTTGACTTTCGCAATAATTGTTCCTTCAATGACTTCTTCATTTTCAGCGGCTCTAGAAATATCGTTCCAAGCCCGCAACATATCGGCCTTATCCTTAGAAAGGACAACCATGCCGTTGTCATTTTCAATACGATCAATATAAACTTCCACTTCAGTTCCAACATCGACAGAAGTTTTACCTTCAACAACTCGGAATTCTGAAATTGGGATCAAACCCTCACTCTTATAGTTAATATCAACAAGAACATAGTCTTCTTGAACTTCAACGACTGTTCCAGTAACGACATCGCCAACTTTAAAGTCGCGTTCACCAAGTGATTGTTCGAATAAATTTGCAAAGCTTTCTGACTTCGCAGCCTCCGAGCCAAAGCTTCCTGGATTAGATGGGACATCTTTGTCTCCTGCATCGAGTTGTGCGAGTACTTGTTCTTTTTGTAATTGTGCTTTGCTTTTTGTTTTTGCCATATTCTCCACCGTGTTCAAAAATTACCTCCTCTTGGAAAACTCTGCCCGGTATTAGCAGTGCTTCCGCGCTTTGGATTTCCTAAAGAAAAGGAAATTAAAAAATTTTCTTTAGGAACATACGGTTATAGAGGCTAAACGCTTAAAGTCAAAAGGAAATTATACTTCGAGCCAAAGATCAACAATTCTAAGATGTTGCGCATAAATAATTTTCATTCCCCCTTTCAAATGTGAGCTTTTGTGGTAAACCCTTGTTCAAAGACAACCTTAGGATCTCCCTTGAAATTTATTAATATATTGATATTACTAATATTTTTTAGCTTTTTGAGCCATGCAAAAGAGGACTCCGTCCCCAGTCAGAAGCAAAGTTGCCAGCTTTCACAAGTGGAAAACGACCACCTCACCCCGCTCCTCCCCCCATATATTGGAGTGGATGGAGAATATGAGCTTGTCCAAGCCTGGGTACGCTTCGATTCAGGGGCAGAAGAAACAATTGTGAGAGCTGTCAATACCGCTTTTGGAATCGTAACATCCACCCTCTGCCCAACTCCTGCCACACTCAACCACAAAGTTCTTCGACCTTCGGTAAGAATGGAAGCTCTCATCTCTCGAATCCGACTGAATGCCCAACTCTATCCTTTTTTGATTAATGGCTCTTTGTTATGGAACTTAGCTATTGTTTTTGTTGATAATGAAATCATTGTTCAAGACCCTCAAATAAGTACTCTTGACTTCTTTACTGAAGGTATTGATGAGCACGCACTCGCTCAAGTTCCAAATCTCCATATGCAGATTTTTGAAGAAGGTCTTCTTCTCAATTATAAGAATGTCCGTCTTTTTTATAAAAAATCTCAACTACGCGGCAATGATGGATTGTGAATCTTGAGCCAGCGGAAATGTCATAATAAATACAGTTCCTTTACCAAGTTGTGAGGAGACTTCGATTTTTCCTTTATGCTCCATAACGAGCGTATGAACAATAGAAAGTCCAAGACCCGTACCGTCATTAACATCTTTTGTTGTAAAAAAAGGTTCGAATATTTTCTCTTGAATTTCAGGAGAAATCCCCTTGCCAGTATCTTCAATTTTTAAAATAACTGCATCTTCCTGCTTCGATATAGAAACAGTAACTTGCTTTAAAACCCCTTCTTCAAACGCATCTTTAGAGTTGGTCAATAGATTCACAAGAATTTGCTGAATTTTACCAGGACTCCCCTCAAGAACTCTTCCATTGTCATCATCGGCTTCTACTGTCATAGAAATACCTTCTTTTTGGAACATTCGATCCAGCATGACAACAGTTTCTCGAACCAACGGGACCAATTCAAATTGGGTACTCACCGGTGAATCTACTCGTGAAAAACTTCTTAAGCCCATCACAATTCCTGCAATTCGTTCCGCTGATAATTCAATTTTTTGAAGAGCTTCTAAAGCGCGTTGAGAAGGGTTTGAAGTTTTATTAATTTCATTTTCAATAATTTTTGCAAACCCCATAACAATTGTCAGAGGGTTATTGATCTCATGAGCGACCCCTGCCGC
>JAGRAB010000068.1 GCA_020435085.1 Bdellovibrionales bacterium
CTGGTAAAAAAAGGCGTTAAGGCTAAAGTGCCACCTAACTTGCTGCTCAGATTTGCGTCATTTTTTATGACGCAAATCTGAGCAGCAAGTTAGGTGGCACTTTTACTTTTTGAGGGGTTCGGAGGGAATGGATTTCATGTCTTCAAATTCATTCATGATTTTTTTTGTTTCAGCATCTAACTGAGGATCTTTTTTAAAGAATGGGCCTTGCCCAGATGGCCTCTTTTGCTCCCGCGCTTTGCTTTTTTTAAGATCTTCTTCGTATTTTTTCTTTTCATTAAAACTTTTTGTATAAAGACGCAATTGCTCATTAAATTGATCGACCCGTTCTCTCATATTCGCATGGAAGTCTTTGCTTTTTTGTTGCATGTCAGATTCAAACTCTTTGCGTTGATCTTTTTGCTTCTCAAAAAAATCTTTTCTCTCACGATCCTGTTTAGCAAAAAATTCTTTATTTTGCTCCCTGTCGGGTTTTTGCTTTTTAAACTCACCTCTTTCAGTTTTAAGTTGCTCTAAAACCTGATCTCTTTGTTTCTTTTGCGTATCACGAAATTTTTTACGAACATCTTGCGATTTTTGCCGAAATCGTTCACGAATTTTTCTGACCTTGCCCTGAAAAACATTTCGAATTTCATAGGGCTGTTTATTGGCTTTTCCCATAAGCTCTAAATCAAAAGCTAACTCATCATTTGCCACTTTTGTTTCTTGGGGGATCTCTTTACGTAGCTCTTCTAATTGCGAACGATCCGATTTTAATGAAACTTCCTCACTGAGTTCTTGTGAATATTTTGCTGGATTTTCCCACTCACTTGTCCTGGACTTTTCGCCAGTTTGACAGCCAATACTACTTAGCAATAAGGGCCCAGCTATAAAAAATGTCACAATTCTCCACAAACGGAATTTTTTGCCTTCTGACTTGAGATGAGAGTTCATACATAAATGATAGAAGAGCTTTGGAGAAAACTCAAACACCTTTAAACTAGAATTATGTTATTAAGCCGTGGAATTAAACATACAAAAGCTCCCAGCTATTCATTAAGAACCTCTCGTTTTATTGATCGAGATTTCCAACTAAAATACACCTCTGTCGTTCTTACAGCAGCTCTCATTGGAATTCTGGTAACTATTTTTCCGATTTACTACTTTCTCTCTCAAAACTACAATATTTTTGTCGATTTGGCCTATGAGCAAGCACCTCAAATTCTTCACTACCTTGAGAGAGAGCGTTCTTGGGTCAATATCCTCCTTATTGCAGGATGCACAGGAACTCTTTGCTTTTTTTGGTACCTCAGTTTAAAGCTCACGAGCCGTATTGTTGGCCCCATCCAAGTCTTAAAAAATCACATCCGTGGACTCTCAAGAGGCCAATGGGCACAGGCCCCCATTCGCATTCGAGACTCTGATGAGTTCCAAGATCTTATCGATAGCTACAATTACTTTTACGATTCTTTTCGAGTCAATCTTCAAAGAGATCTTGAGCTTCTTAAAAAATTTTCTATTGATCCCAAAAATCGAGATGCTTATTTGGCATGGAGATCTCTCATCGAAGAAAAAGCCTATCAGCTGGGCCGACGAGATCTCCTTCCTGAACCAGAAATTATTCCTTTGAGCGTCGACGGGCCTTCTGAAGAGTCCGATCAACGTCACGTTTCTTAATCGACTCTCTCTTGTCTCCCTTTTGTTTTCCTTTTGCTAAAGCGATTTCTAGTTTTACTTTTCCATTTTTAAAATAGATTTTTGTTGGAACACATGTTTGACCTTTTTCCCGAATGGCTCCAAAAATACGATCTAACTCTCTTCTGTGTAAGAGCAGTTTTCTTAACCTTTCTGGCTCATGATTATTATAACTACTGGCTAAATATACACTGATATGTGCATTTTGTAGATACGCCTCATCACCTTTAAAAGAAATATAGGAGTCCTTCAAGTTGACCTGTCCATTGCGCAGAGACTTAACCTCACTGCCCATCAATTCTAGCCCTGCCTCAAATTTTTCTAATAAATGAAAATCAAAGCGTGCTTTTTTATTCTCTGTGATAATTTTGATTCCCATTTTATCTCACAAACTTATTAAAAAACTGCTGCCAGTGCTCCACGGTCAATTCTTCTGCCCGCACTGTAGATGTATAACCCAAAGAAAGTAAATAAATTTCTGCCTCATGTCGATTGACTTTATTCTTACTCAATATTTCCTTCAGATTAGATAGCAGAAACTTTCGTCTTTGGGCAAATCCTGCTTTCACGAACCCTAAGAAACTCTCAAAATTATTAATAATTGAAGCCTTTTTCTTAAATAATAAAACTCGGCTAGCAACATTTGGCGGTGGATAAAACTCATTCGGTCCAGCCTCTAAAACTGTTTCAATATCCCACCCTGCTTGAGCAATGACTGTCAGCAAACCATACTGTTTTGATTTTGGTTGAGCAATGATTCTTTGAGCCACTTCTTTTTGAAACATTAGCACCATAGATTCTACACCAAAAGGTTGCACCGTTCGATCAACAACAATGGAGGAAGAAATTTGGTAAGGCAAGTTACTCACTAAACACGCATTTTTTAAATTGAGAGATCCCCAATCCATCTGAAGTGCGTCTCCCTCTCGAACATCTAGTTGTTTTTCACGCCAATAACCTGCAAAGATTCGGTCTAACTCAATGACTTTTAATGGTATAGAAAGCATTAATAAATGCTCCGTCAAAGCTCCAAGCCCAGGTCCAATCTCCACTAAAGATTCTGCTTTCAGCGACTGTACCCTTTGAATGATCTTCTCAATCACTCCCGTTCCAATAAGAAAATTTTGTCCTAATGACCTTTTGGGAGAAACATTCAATATTTGAAGCTGTTTAAGAACTTTTTCTTTTTCATATTCTTTCAACGACTGACTCCTTCAATAAAGTCATCTTGATAAGATCTCGGCGATGGTGCGAGAGTGGCCTCTGAAAACTCTCCTCGATTGAATCGCAAAATACCGGCATAACCAATCATCGCTGCATTATCGGTACAGTATCGAATTGGCGGAATCACTACCTGAAGAGACTTTGATTGGGCCCATGAAGAAACAACCTCTCGAAGTCGAGAGTTTGCACTCACGCCTCCAGTTACAATGGCCCGCCGAGCTCCCATTTGCTCCACAGCCTTACCTAACTTATTCATAAGAGCATCTACAATTGCCTCCTGGTAACTCGCACAAAGATTTTGAATTTCACCTTGAATTTGTTTCTCTGACATTTTTGCAATTTCATTTTGAGCTGCTGTTTTTAAACCCGAAAAACTAAAATTTAAATTTTTCTCATGAATTAAAGCTCGTGGAAAATGAAATCGATCTCGCTTTCCAGACTTGGCCAAACGATCAACAGCCACTCCTCCCGGAAAACCCAAACCAACAAGTTTTGCAAACTTATCAAACGCCTCACCAGCAGCATCATCTAATGTTTTTCCCAAGACCCGATATTTTCCATGAGATTCCACCCAATACAACTGTGTATGCCCACCACTGATAGCAAGAGCCACATATGGAAAGGCAAATTCATCTGGTGGTGAAAATTCATTATCCTTTAAAAATGGGGCGAGTAAATGGCCTTCAAGGTGATTCACACCAAGAAATGGAATGCCTTGAGTTAATGATAACGTTTTTGCTGTCACTAACCCGACAATCAGTGAGCCCACCAGCCCCGGCCGACTTGTCACGGCAATGCCATCAATGGCTTCCCATTTGATCGTGCTTTCATTCAAACATTTTTCCACTAACGGTAAAACCTGCAGTGTATGATTGCGACTCGCAATTTCAGGGACAACTCCTCCAAATGGTTCATGAACAAGATCTTGATCTGCAGATAAAACTTTTTCAACAAATCCATCATGTCGAACAATCGCAACAGATGTGTCATCACAACTGGTTTCAAGAGCGAGTACATACTTGAACTTCATTTGAGTTGTTTCAACCGATATTGGGCCTTTTGCGAAAGTTTTCCTTTAGGATATTTAGCAATGACTTCTTCAAAAAAAGACTTCGCTTCACTTCGCATATTTAACTCTTGAAACGAAACACCAATTTTATAAGTCGCATCGGCATACCATTTTCCCGATGGGTTCATATCTCGATATTTTTGAAATCCAACAATAGCTCGCTTCCAATCTTTCTTATTAAAAGCCTCGTCCGCTCCGGCGTAGTTTCCTTTATTTTCTCGAACTGGTGCTGGAGAGCTTACTGTTTTTTTACTTTTTAGCTGATTCACTTCTACCGTTAAAGCTTGTATTTGTGTCTCCAGTGTTCTGAGTGCTTCTTCAAAAGCCATAAGTTTTGCATTGGCTTCTGCAGAGGCTTTATTAGCATTTTCTTGATTTTGATTTTGCTCAGAAATTTGATTCCAATTATTTTCTAAAACTTCCACACGACCACGAAGTGAGCGCATGTTTTCCTCAAAGTCATCAATTTGAGCGGCTTGCTCCGCCTTTTTAATCTGTGCCTCTGAAATTTGAGATCGCTCTTCTTTTCGCCCGCTTGAGGCTGATTCTCGAATTTGTTCACGAGTCATTAAACAACCGGTAAGTCCTACTGACACTCCAAATATGAATATGAATTTTGTTCCTTTCACGGCACACCTCCCGATTGAAACTTTTTTAATCGTGTCACATTTTCAGCTTTTTCTGCGAATTTTTTTGACTCAATAAAAAACTTTTTTGCTCGCTCGTTTGAATTCTCTTTATAGGCCTGCTGCCCATCTCTGTAAAGACGTTCTGCCTTTGACCAATAACCTGGAGAATACCTTGATGCCTCTGCATCTTTTGCCGCTCGCAAGGCCACGTAAGCCAGTGCGTAGTCATCATAAGGCTTGGGGCCAGCACAAGAAACAAGGCCTGCCCCTAAAAGCAAGCCTAACAAAAGTTTTCCAAGCCCTCTCATGATAACGGGATCCTTAAAGGTCCTAAATATTAATTAGGAAGTGGAACGAAGTTCGCTCTTCGATTACGTTGAAAAGCCTCTTCCGTGTCACCCATAACAAGTGGCTTTTCTTCACCATAGCTAATAATCGTTAAACGCTTTGAATCTATACCTAGATTCACCAAATAATTTTTTACAGCTTTTGCCCGTCGTTCACCAAGAGCCAAATTATATTCGACAGAACCTCTGTTATCGCAGTGACCTTCTACTTGAACAGTCACATTAGGGTTGGCTTTAATCCATTCTGCATTTTGGGCCAAACCTTCTCGAGCTTGGCTATTCAAAGTGGCACGATCGTATTCAAAGTTAATCGTTGTCAAACCGTTAATCTTTCCACTGTCACTCCCTTGAGGATCGTAAATGGAATCCTGAGAGGAAACACTTGGATCATTTTCCACATCTCCTGCAGCGACTCCATCTCCGCTTTTTTTCTTGCTTGAGCATGCTGTAGTAAAAGTTAAAGCCACTGTCATAAATGCTAAAAGTATGTAACGAACCATGTTGAATCACTCCTCTATGAAGAATTTGAACCTCTACAATTGTAAAAAATGGCAGTTGATTGTCAAACCCTAGGTTTCAAATAAATCGAGAAAAATTGGAGATTTAGAATTTTACTCTTTTGATGGAGGTAAATTTCCCTATCTGGGTAGACGGGATCTTGACTTTTTAGGTGGTCCGATCAAGGATAATGCTGTGTTGCGTTTTTCATCAAATGCGATCAGATATAAGCTAGGGGGTCCTGATGGACAAAATTCAGTGGATTAAAGACCTTGTTGTTGCAGAACAGGCAATGGAAGAAACAGGAGTCATCGATGTCACTGCAGGGTTTGACCCTGAACAACATTTAACTGAAGCCACATATGACTTTATGCGTGATTTAAAAGCCGCATTTATTGAAGCGGCCTCTGCTTTTAATCAAATGAAAGGCTCTACCCTCGGCACAGTTAAAATCTATGGAATATCCAAAACGGCTGCTGATTTTATGCTTTTCCGTAATGGCTACAAGTTGATCTTCGCCGTTGCAGGCCCTGGAATTCTTCATGTTCGCTTCAATAGTATTGGAAACCCTATTTTTCCCAACCCGCAAGAATCTCTCCAACAAGTTCAAGCCACGGCAGGAACGTCTATTGGTGATACATTAAAGGCTTCATGGGGAGCTTTTGGGGAGCTTCAATGGACCTACGAAGGAAAAGCCATCAATTTGGATTACCTCGTCAGGTATTACATGACTCGCTTTATTCGAGAATCTACAAAGTAATTTGGACGGTACTCTACTCTTCAGAGGCAGGGCTTCTTGTCTCCTGGGGGATCATATTTAAAACCTGATCTGCCGGAATAACATATGGATTTTCAATTTGTGGGTTCAGACTCCAAAGTTTTGGCCAACACTCTTTCTCTTTAAATATTTCTTCAGAAATTTCTGGAAGCGTTTTTTTTCCGTCGGTTAAATATGTTTCTTGCCTCGCCTTTTCCACCATTTTTTTCCAAATGATGTCAGGAATTCTTCCCTTTGCATCTTTTGTTTTACAAGAAATCAGTGTCATCAACTGTTTCTTTAATACTGGAGGCACTTGGTTCAAAACAGAAACTTCTTTTTGCGGTTCTGTTTCTGCTAACTCTTTATTTTTTTGTCCATTATCTGTTTGCGGTTCATTGGCGATATCATTAGGGGCTGGAACTTCTTCTCCAACACGATCTTTCTCCAAAACCTCTACTCCTGCTTTTGCTTGCTCTTTTTCTTTTTGTTGAGTTTCTTTTACATCATTCATCAAATCTTCAAGCATTTCTTCTTGTGGTGGCTCAATATTTCCTGAAGACTCTGGCAATTGCTCGGCCAACGCTGCTGAAGAGGCCCCTTCATGATTTTCTTCTTGGATGCTTGTTAATGAAGGACCCTGTTCATTCACCTCAAGAGGGTTCACCTGGTCTTTCAATGCTCCGCCAGGCTCAGCTTCATCTTGATTTTCTTGAGCAGCAACTTGGCTATCCAGACTTAGAGCCTCAAGAGGCATTTTTGTTCCGCCTGAGATAGAAACACTTGCCCCATTCTCGCTCTCAAACCCCGACTGAACCAGCTCATTGACTGCATTTTTAATTTCAGGGTTTTCCATTAACTTTTGATAAACCTCCACTTGCTTTTTTGTAGCCACAATCTTCACTGGTGATGCATCAATAACAAAACCTTGTTTATCTCTAGAAACCGGCTTTTGATAAAGGCTTCCATTTGTGATGGAAATATACAAATGATAAAGAGAAGCCAATAATATTAAAAAAGAAACAAAAATTTTAATTCTCACGCTCCACCAGCCTGACTGCTACATAGAACAACATAAATATCATCTGACTGCGGCCCATAATCTTGCACTCCATTGGGGCCCATAGACCCAATAACTCTTTGAATAGTTCCATCACCTACATAGAAATCATTATCCATATAGTAATTATGCCCCCAAGGATCTTTAGGAATATTGCCTAAATACGGCCCCTTCCAACCTGGATACCTTCCATCCGTACATGCCAAACCTAACCGGCAATCAGATAAGTTGCCAAATTCCATATCGTTAATACAGGGATTAGCCCCAGGATACCCTGCCAATATCCCAGTTTCTTTCTCCAACCGATTCACTGACTGGGTAAGAACCTTTAAGTCCGCTTGAGCGGAAGCAAGTAATGTCGGATCTACTGGTGGATTAAGAAATGTCGGTAAATAAATCGTCAATAGCCCACAAAGTGCGGCCATGAAAATCATGATCTCACCAAGTCCAATACCTTGCTGATTATTTTTTAGGTTCATGACCTATTTATCGGCTTAATACTATTGATTTTCAAATTTTAATAGAGCGTATTTAAGCTCTAATATTTAGAGTTTTCGAGGCTTTCGTCGGGGTCTCATAAAGTTGAAAAGACAGAGGTTGAATGGAAGTTACAATCAGTTGGATCCATTC
>JAGRAB010000069.1 GCA_020435085.1 Bdellovibrionales bacterium
CGATTTCTTTTGAAACCTCATTGAGATGAAGTCGATAATAATCGTTGTTGATTTTTATCCATTGAAGTTGATCTTCATGAGAGTAAATAATTTGTCCATGAAATTGAGCTTCATTATTAACGATTTTTATAAAGCTTTTGATTTCTTTATTAGTTTTTTGATGTCTTGGCCCAGAGGGAGCATAGGGCCATGTGTGAACAATAGAACTGGAGGGGAGGACTCCAGAAAATTTTTTACCACTGACTGAGGAGGAGTAAAGGATCGAGCTGAGTTGTGATGAGAGCTGCCGCTCATTCACCTGATATATTTTTTCTTCCGATAAAACAAAAAAGTAATTGGGTTCAAAAGAAAAAAGCACGGCTCCTTCGAAAACCTCTGTTGCATTGACTTTAGAGTTAGAGAAAAAAATAAGTAGAACTGAAATTATCAAATTTGTATATCTCAACATAAATCCCTCCCTTTTAAAATTCCGTATGCAGGTAAATAACATAATCATTGCTCCACCGAGGGGATGGATTTCATATATTTTGAATCAATTAATGAGATTTTAACTTCTTTTATGTTGTCTGTGTATGAAGTCTCAAGTTATGCATTTAATTGAAATGAATATGGAACATATTTTAAAAATTTTTAATCTATTAGGAGTTTGTGAAAAAAGTCCAGATGGTAAAGTTATTTTTCAAAATAAAAAATGCTTAGAAATTTGTGGGGATCGGAAAAGTAGAATCTGCGAAGATGGTTGTATGGTTGAATATAAAAAAATAAAAAAGGCCTCACTTTTTAATAAAGGCTTTTTTTATATTAAAAACATATCTTTTGCATTTCATGAGAGTCCTACTAAAAAAATCGCCGATGCAATTCTTATCAATTTAGACAATAAATTAATCACGTTACTTTATGATCGAAAAGAGGACTTAGAAAAACAGACACTAGAGTTGTCCTCGTTTGATCTGTCAAAAGCTGAAAAAAAGATCATCTCAATGGTTCTCGAAGGCCTAACCAATGCTCAAATTGCCGATAAATTGTGTATTTCTCGACACACCGTAAAAACTCATCTCAATAACATTTATAAAAAAATTCCTCCAGAACTGAAAAGACTCTTATTGTTTACCAAAGTCCATTAAGAGCCTATCCGAAAACTGACGTCTTCTGCGCTTTCCCATTCTGGATTGCCTGAAATGTGCTCAGCTTCGACTTTTCCGACGTATCCTCTGGATACGCCTTCAAAGTCTCAGCCTGCGCTTATTCCAGGCAATCTCAGACTGAAAAAGCTCGAAACGAAGTCAGTTTTCGGATAGGCTCTAAATCAAAAATAAACTGGTCCACATGATTGTGGTTGATCGTGCCTCTCGGCTCTCTAAATGTCTTATTTTTTTGCAAATTTTGCTCATCGAGCCGTACTTTTGATTGCATAGCAATCAAAAGTCCACAACGAGTATGAGAATTTCTTGAAAATATTGAACTTACCGAGGCGTGAGAGTTTCAATTCCCATAATCATGTGGACCAGTTCTCAAAATTTAGATCCATATATGACCTAGATCATTTTTAGATGCCAATGATCATAATAAAATCAGTGCTATGTAGTTATTAATAAAGAGGTTTAAAATGACAAAAAAGGTAATAATTTCCACCTTATCATTCGTTTCCCTAATTTTTTTTCACTTTCCCCTATACTCTTACGAGGCCAATCTTAGTGGAGGTGGGCGAGTACGGTATGAGTCTATTTCCAATTCTGATTTTGTGTCCAATGTCGAGGATTATAAGTCTTTTACGGGCTCAAGATTTTGGCTGAATGGTGATTTTAAAGTGAGTGAGTATCATCTCTTTTTTCAGCCTCAGTTTTCAAGAACTTGGGGGCTAGATGAGGCCGGAGTTGGTTCTACAAGTGGAGCTACCAATGACCCTCGTCTCAATGTTCATCAAGCATATATCCAGTTTCCATTTTTAAATATGGAAAATGTGAGCTTAAAGTTGGGGAGACAGGAGTTTGCCTATGGAGATGAGCTTGTTCTCGGTCCTGTAGGCTGGAGCAACGTAGGAAGAAGTTTTGATGCTTTAAAGGCTGAGATGAAGTATGAGGATTGGCAATTAGATCTTTTCTCAAGTAAACTTTCCGATAAAAATTCCACAAGTCCAAGTGATGGGGATCGTGATCTTCATGGAGCCTATCTCTCAGGTCGTCGTGACAAAGAGTTCTTACAAGAAACAGATTTATATTTCTTGAATTTAAATGAAAGCACAACAAACCCAAGAGTAGATTTATTGGCTTATGGTCTTCGACTAAAAGGGCATGATGATTCTTGGGACTATCGTTTTGAGTTCACTCAAGAAGACATAGATTCTGAGTTTGAAAATCAAGGTGATGCAGAAGTTGGATATAAATTTTCAAAAAATCGCCTGGCTTTCAATTATTTTAATGCTTCAAAAGCCTACAACCAAATGTATCCAACGGCACATAAGTGGTTGGGAGCTGCCGATGTCCTTAGCCGTAAAAATATCGAAGGTTTTCAGGTAAAACATGGATACCAATGGAGTGAGTCTTTGAGAACGGATCTTTCCTATTTTAACTTTTCTCGGCAAAGTACCAATGCCACAGCTTATACATTTTCAGGTGCTGCGTTGGGAAGTACGACATTAACAAATAAAGAAGTTGGACAAGAATTCGATCTAATTCTTAATTACATTCAATCTTCAGAGCTTTCTTATCAACTTGGTGGCGCGCAGTTTCTTCCAGGGAAATATTTAAAGGACAGTGGATATCCAGATAGCTTCTTATTTATATATCTTCAGGTTCTACTTAAAATTTAAAATCATTAAAGAGTAAAAGGAATTAAGAAGGGAATAAAAATGTTATCAAAATCACAAGCCAAAGCCTTTTTTCTTATTGGCACAACGGTATTTACTCTTATTTTTGTTGGCCTAACAATTGACACTTTTCGTCGTATTCCAGCTCAGACGAATGCGGCCCAGTTATCGGAAAGTGCCATTCGAGGGAAGCATCTTTTTGATAAAAGTAATTGTATGGGATGCCATACGATCTTAGGCGAAGGTGCTTATTACGCTCCAGAATTGACAAAGGTATTTCAGCGTCGAGGGGAAACTTTTATTAAAGCCATGCTGAAAAACCCCGAAGCGATGTATCCAGGACAAAGAAAAATGACAAACTATCATTTTTCAGATCAAGAGATTAATGACCTCACAGCCTTTTTGCAATGGGTGGGAACAATGGATCTTAATGGGTTTCCCCCTGAGCCAGATTTAGTCCGAACAGTGTCACCAACTGCGACTATGGAAAAAGATGTTTTAGTTAAAAATAATGATCGCCCTCAAGTATTTAATCAAATGTGTATTGCGTGTCATAGTTTGGATGGACAAGGAGGAACTGTGGGCCCCGCATTAGATAATATTGGTTCCAGCAGAGATATCAATTTCATTAAAAGCTGGCTTAAAGATCCAATGGCAATAAAAGCAGATTCAAAAATGCCCAAATTGCCACTTTCAGAAGAAGATATCACAGAATTGGCCGCATTTTTGTCTAATTTAAAGGGGATGAATGAATGAAATATCAATCTCAAAAAGTAGCTTATTGGTTTTTTGCTGTTTGTATGTTGCTCTTTGGTTTGCAACTTATCTATGGCTTTATTATGGCATTTGCGCATATGGGATATGATGGCCTGCATTCGATTATTCCATTTAATACGGCAAGAGCCACTCATACTAATTTATTAGTGATGTGGCTTCTTTCAGGGTTTATGGGAGCAGCTTATTACATTATTCCTGAAG